>JACCVS010000197.1 GCA_013698055.1 Acidobacteriota bacterium | reverse complement strand
CAGTTGAAGATGGATGGAAAGCTCGTGATTCCTATTGGCGAAACACGTGAATCGCAGAGATTGATCCGGTTCGTGCGAACGGAAAAAGGCTATGCCGAAGAAGATCACGGCGCGTGCGCCTTCGTCCCGCTCATCGGGCATTACGGCTGGTCGGCTCAGTAACAAGTTCAAGGCTCAAGGTTCAAAGTTAGAGCCTGAACTTGTACTTTGAACCTTGAACTTTGAACTTTATGAACGAGCTTTGGCAGAACATCAAGCATTACCTGAATCCCGAGACGATTGCGACCGCCGGGTACTTCGTTTTGATCTTCGTCGTTTTTGCTGAGACGGGATTAGCAGCCGGTTTCTTTCTGCCCGGTGATTCGCTGCTGTTTGTCGCCGGGCTTTTCGCCGCCGACGGAAAGTTTCAGCTCTTCAGCTCTCTCAGTCAGGAGATCAATCTTGTCATCCTGCTTGTTTCGGTTTTCCTGGCTGCTGTCATTGGCGACGCTGTTGGCTACCTGACTGGTTCAAAGTTGGGTCCGCGCCTTTTCAAGCGCCAGAAATCGCTGCTCTTTAAGCCGAGCCACTTGCAGAAGGCGAACGAGTTTTATGAAAAGTACGGCGGCAAAACAATCATCATCGCGCGCTTCGTCCCCATCGTTCGCACCTTTGCGCCGATTGTCGCCGGGGCGGCGCAGATGCCTTATCGCACGTTCCTCGCCTACAACGTCATCGGCGGGTTTCTCTGGGTCTTCACGATGATTCTCGGCGGCTACTTTCTGGGTCAGGCGTTTCCGTTCCTGCGAGAGCATCTGGAGATCGTCGTGATCGTCATCGTGCTGCTCTCGCTCGTTCCCGCGATTATCGAGATTATCAAAGCGCGTCGCGAGAAGGCGCAGGATAAGAGCGCGAATGACGCACAGGTTTGACTTGGGGTACTTAGTCCCTTAGAATCCACAAGCGTTTTAATTTAAGTGACGGGGCGTAGCGCAGCCTGGTAGCGCGCACGGTTCGGGACCGTGAGGTCGGAGGTTCGAATCCTCTCGCCCCGATAAAATAATGAAGAGAAGCAGTCGTTTCAGAAGGGGGCGGCTGCTTTTTCGTTTTTCCGGCAAGATTTGTTCAGCCAGAAGCAGTGCTGATGCGTCCAAAGTATTGGTGATGATATGCCGTTCGGCTCAAAATGTGTTTTACCTGATGCCGGTGCTGTCCAAAGGTCGTCTCTCTGAACTGGAAAATTGTTGACAGCCCCGGAAAAATTTAACTTTCCGTCTCCGGGATTTGTGCTATATTGGGAATACCTGAGCATTACCTGACAGGCTGCCCCTCTAAAGGTATCCGGTTGAATCCAGCCTCATCGAAAACTTTCGTAGCGACTTTCTAAAGAGAGCGGTAGTTTATGAGAAAGACTCTTCCCCTGTGCTCATTTATGCGCCTACTGAGGCTTTTGAGCGTCTGCGCGATTCTCGTCTTTTGCGGAGCGCTTAATCTGGTTCACGCTGCGGGCGGACCCGTAATCCTGACTGAGTCCAATTCGACGCGAGCCATTGCGCTCGAATCCGTGACGCTCAGAAAAGAGCCTTTTTCGCTCACGATGCCCGTCCCGTTCAGCGCCGACACCCGCAACCGCATCGTCTTCTTCGTGATGAACCTCGATTTGCTGGCTGGTGAGGGCACGAATGCTCTGACGGTTGACGCCGAAGACGCGCAGAAACGCCATTACGCTTTCAAAGTCGAAAATGTCACGCCTGTGCCCGACCAGGAGTGGATGAGCCAGGTCATCGTTCGTCTCAGTGACGACATCGGAGATGTAGGCGACGTGCTGGTTCGCATCAACCTGCACGGCATGTCGAGCAACCGCGTCCGCGTCGCCATTGGACATGTGGGCGGAGGGTTGGCTAACGATGCCGACATGGTCGCTGCGCCTGCGCCATTCCCCGCACCCGCTGCGACGCCTGTGCCGACGCCGAACCCGTTCACAGGCCAAGCATCTGCTAATGACACCGTGCGCTTTCTCGAACAGGGGACCTGGGGGCCGACCAGTGCCGAGGTTACGCGAGTTCAAGCTATTGGCTTCCGCGCGTATCTGAACGAGCAGTTTAATCTCCCGGCCTCTGGCTACCCAAATCTGGCTTTCCCGCTCGACGATCAAGCGCAGGGTTGCCCGAGCACCAACCCTTCCGATCCGAACTATAGTCAGGCCAACTGTAATCGGGACAATTATACGATGTACCCGATTCAGAGGACTTTCTACACGAACGCTCTGGCTGGGCAGGATCAGTTGCGCCAGCGTGTGGTGTTTGCGCTGCACCAGATCATGGTCGTCTCGGGGCGCGACATTACCCGCCCAAGCTGGATGACTTCGTACCTTCAGACGCTCGACCGCAACGCCTTCGGAAACTTTCGCACCCTGCTACAGGAGATTACGCTTAATCCTTCCATGGGCGAGTACCTGGACTTGCGGCGCAACACGAACACCAACCAGAACGAGAACTACGCGCGTGAGGTCTTGCAACTCTTCTCAATCGGCCTCTACGAACTGAACCGCGACGGAACGCTGAAGCTGGACGCTCAGGGTAACTTGATTCCGACCTACACGCAGAATACCGTCAATGACTTCACCCGCGTCCTGACGGGATGGACGTTCGCTTCCGCGATTTCTTCCGGCATCACGAACTACCGCGACCCGATGATTGCTCGCGCGAACAATGGTGGCCACGACCTCGGGTCGAAGACGCTCCTGAACGGACTCGTCACGCAAGCGAACCAGACGACGACTCAGGACTTGAACACTGCGCTCGACAACATCTTCAACCACCCGAACGCCGGGCCATTTATCGGCAAGCAACTCATCCAGCACCTCGTGACGAGCAATCCCTCACCGACCTACGTCGAGCGCGTGGCACGCGTCTTCAATAACGACTGCGACGCGCTCTACGCAGACAATTGTACGGGCGTGCGTGGCAACCTGCGGGCCGTCGTGCAAGCCATTTTGCTCGACCCCGAAGCGCGCGGGGACGTGAAGACCGACCCGAGCTACGGCCACCTGCGCGAGCCTTTACAGTACATCAACAACGTGCTCCGCGCCTTCGACGCTAAATCCTTCGATAAGAGTTCGACGAGCGACGGCGTGCTGTCAACAAGGTCATCAACGGATTTTGCGAACTCGATGGATCAGCCGCTCTTCCTGCCCACGACCGTTTTCAGCTATTACCAGCCTGACTACACAGTGCCAGGCACGAATCTTCTCGGCCCTTCGTTCCAAATCCTCTCAACCTCGACCACGCTCAGACGAGCAAACTTCGTCAACAGCATGGTCTATTCGGGCGTCGCACCGACGACAGGGACGAACACGGACAGGCCGCGCGGCACGTCGCTCGACCTCAGCCCGCTCGAAGCGTTGGCGTCAAACCCGTCGCAGTTGGTTAGCCGTCTTGACTCGCTGTTGATGCACGGCACGATGTCAGCTTCAATGCGTACCGAGATTACCAACGCCGTCACGACCATTCCGACATCGGACGCCAACTTCGCCAGAAAGCGTGCGCAGATGGCCGCCTATCTGATCGCATCCTCGTCACAGTATCAAGTTCAGAGATAAAGTTATGACAACTACGCGCAGAGATTTTTTACGAAAGACGGGCTGCCTGCTGGGCGGCGCGGCTCTGGCTTCCACCATTGACAGCTTCAGCCTGCTCAACGCCTACGCACAGAGCGGGTCGGATTACCGTGCGCTCGTCTGCATCTTTCTCAGCGGCGGCAATGACAGCAATAACATGATCGTCCCGCTCGACGCGGAGTTTAGCGCTTACAACAGCGTGCGTGGCCCATCCGGGCTTGCTCACACTCAGGCGAGCCTTCTATCGGTCAATCCGCTAAATGGACGGCAATTCGGTTTTCACCCGAACATGCCGGAGATGCGAGACCTCTTCACTCAAGGCAAGCTGGCCGTAGTCAGCAACGTCGGGCCACTGGTTGAGCCGCTGACGCGGGCGACTTACCAGAACGGCACGGGAAAGAAGCCGCTTCAGCTCTTCTCCCATTCCGACCAGGTGAGTGAATGGCAGACCTCTCTCGCTAATAGTGTGAGCCAGACCGGGTGGGGCGGGCGGACGGCGGATCGCACGGCCAGCCTGAACGGGGCGGCAACGTTTCCACAGTTAATCACCATCGCGGGCATCAGCACCTTCGTCATTGGCACAAGCGCGCGCCCGCTGGCAATTTCCGATTCGCGCACCGCCCTGAGCGCTGTCCTGCCTCTGAACGATGCCCCGTCTCCCGCGACCGCCGCCGAAAACAGTATGCGGCGCGCGGCGATGGATCGGCTGCGCGGGTACGATTCGGAACTGGTGCTCGTTAAGGCTGCGAGCGACACGACGACCAGCGCCTTGCAGACAAGAGATGTTCTCATCAGTGCCCCGGCGCAGAATTTTGCGAGCATCCCCGACACCGCCCTTGGTTATCAATTAGAGCAGGTCGCGCGCCTGATAGCTCTGCGTGGCTCTCTCGGCATGAAGCGCCAGATCTTTTTCTGCCAGCTTGGCGGCTTTGACTCTCACGCCAACCAGCGCACGAACGGCAGCCAGGATGGACTCTTGCTGCAAGTCAGCCAGGCGATGAAGGCTTTCTACGACACGACCGTTCAGCTCGGCGTAGCAAACGATGTCACGACCTTCACGCTCTCGGATTTCGGGCGCACGTTCCAGCCTTCGGGGTCGGGCGCGGCTGTCGGCTCAGACCACGGCTGGGGCAACCACCATCTGGTCTTGGGCGGCGCAGTTCGAGGACAGTATTTCTACGGCACGTTCCCGACGCTCGCCCTGGGCGGGCCGGACGACACGGACACACGTGGCCGCTGGATTCCTTCCACGTCAGTTGAGCAATATGCGGCGACGCTCGCCACTTGGTATGGCCTGCCAAGTGCTGACCTGTCATATGTCTTCCCGTTAATCGGGCGCTTCTCAACGCCGAATCTGGGCTTCCTGTTATAAAGCCGTTGAGCCGGGATGACGTGGGAACGAGCGTGAACCAATCAGGAGTGGCCCGGCGTCCTTTGCCGGGCTACTTTTGGTTTGATTCTGAGGAGTTTTAAGAACGCGAGCGACCAGGGGTTTGGGATTGTGATGCAGAAAATTAAAGTAGCTAAACTGGTAATTCTCGCTTTCTTCATCGCCAGCTTCATTGCCGCCCTTTTCATCAACCGAACCACAAAGGCATATTCCTCTGGCCCTCCTGCCGGGTACACGCGCGCGCCCGGTGAGGAGCCGGAAGCCTGTGCAGAGTGTCACCTGCAAGACCCAGACAATCCCGGAACAGGCCGCATCACGGTGACTGCGCCGCAGACCTACGTGCCGGGTCAGACCTACCAGATAACCGTCACACACGCCAACAGCGATCCGACGCGGCTTCGCTGGGGCTTCCAGTTGACTGCGCTGGACGACACCGACTCGAAGGCAGGTGAACTACAAAACACGAGCGTTCTGACGCAAATCTTAAACAATCAGGGGCCGGGCGGGAGCCGCCAGTACATCGAGCACACGTCGAGCGGCACTTTCATCAACCAGCAGGGGGGCGCAAACTGGACATTTAACTGGACTGCGCCCGCGACCAACGTCGGGCCTGTCACCTTCTACGTCGCAGGCAACCAAGCCAACAACGACGGCAACACTTCGGGCGATTACGTCTACTTCACCTTCGCCCAGACTCAGCCCGCCCAGGTCACGCGGGACTTCCAACTGACGACTACAACGCCTTCACAGACAATCGCGCCCGGAAGCAACGCCGATTATAATCTGGCGCTGACTCCTTCATCTGGATTCACCGGACAGGTTGCTCTGAGCATCGCGGGGTTGCCCAGCGGAGCAACCCACATCTTCAATCCATCGTCCGTCAACATCACTGATGCCACCGCGAAATCTTCGACACTGACAGTGATGACGAGCGCGAACACGCCCGTCGGCACGTACCCGTTGACCGTGACCGCAATCAGCGGCAGCCTTCAGCGCACAACTATCGTCTCGCTGAAAGTTGTCACCTCAACGAGCGCCGACCTTTCGCTGACCAAAACAGGTTCGCCCAATCCGGCGGCTGTCGGCACAAATCTTTCTTACAGAATCATCGTCACGAACAACGGCCCGGCTGCGGCCACGAACATCAACGTCGCGGACACTCTGCCCGCGAATGTTACTTTCGTTTCTTCCTCGACTACACAAGGCTCTTGCAGTGGCACGGGGACGATCAATTGCAGCATCGGCAGTCTGGCTAACGGCGCAAGCGCAGTTGTGACCATCATTGTCACTCCGACCGTCGCAGGACAGATCACAAATACAGCGAGCGTGACTGGCGCGGAAGCAGACCCGGACGCGAGCAACAACTCGGCCATCGCCAGCACGATCATTGACCCGCAAGTCGCCGCGCCACTCCTGCTCGACCAGAACCTGTCGGTGAAAACTATTGTGAGCGGCCTCAACCAGCCGACCAGCATGGCCTTTCTCGACGCGAAAGAATTTCTCATCCTTGAGCGGGCGACGGGCAAAGTGCAGCGCGTCTTTAACGGGCAGTTGCAAACAACCGCCGTTGATCTCGCAGTCAACAGCGCTTCGGAGCGTGGCCTGCTCGGAATAGCTTTGCATCCGAACTTCCCTACAACGCCCTATGTCTATCTTTACTGGACTGAGAGCAGCACGGGCATGGACACGAGCAACATTGACGAAGTTCCTTTGCTCGGCAACCGCGTTGACCGCTTCGTCTGGAACGGTGCGACTCTGACGCTTGATCGCAATCTCATTCGCCTTCGCGCGCTACAAATGGACGCCGGACAACCCTCGCGCGGCAATCACAACGGCGGCGTCCTGCGCTTCGGGCCGGATAACAAGCTCTACATCCTGATGGGCGACAACGGCAGGCGCGGGCTGCTGCAAAACATCACGAGCGGCGGCCCTGTCCCAGACGATCAATTCGGCGGGCCTGAGCCTGACGACGCGCACCTGACGGGAGTGATCCTGCGTCTCAACGATGACGGAAGCACGCCGATTGATAATCCTTTTTTCAATGCGAACGCGGGGCTGAGCGGTCAGGCTGCTGCGAACATCAAGAAGATTTACGCCTACGGGGTTCGTAACAGCTTCGGGATGGCGTTCGATCCGCAGTCCGGCAATCTCTGGACGCAGGAGAACGGCGACGACGCCTTTGACGAGATTAACCGGGTCACGGCGGGCTTCAACGGCGGCTGGATTCAAGTCATGGGGCCATCAAGCCGCGTCGCTCAATACAAATCAATTGAAACAGGCCGCCCCGGCGGTCTGCAACAGAATCGCTGGTCGCCAACCTTGATCGCAGATACGCCTGCTCAGGCGTTATCTCGCCTTTACTCGATTCCCGGCTCGCAATACAGAGAGCCTGAGTTTAGCTGGAAGTATGCCGTCGCTCCTTCGCCCATCGGTTTTGTCAAAGGAACATCGCTGGGCGCGCAGTTCGAGGGAGATTTATTCGTCGGAGCATCGCGCACCACACTCTATAACGGGTACTTGTTCCGAATGAGGTTGTCGGGTGATCGGCTGAGAATTGCCATGTCAGACCCGCGCTTGCAGGACACAGTGGCCGACAATCTGGACAAGTTCGACATCACCGAGAGCGAGAGTTTGTTGATCGGCAAAAACTTTGGCGTCACGACCGACATTCAGACAGGCCCGGATGGCAATCTCTACATCGTCTCGCTATCAAACGGAGCGGTCTACCAAATCACAGCCGCCAACAGCCTGCAACTCTCAGCTTCGAGTTACACGGTG
>JACCVS010000294.1 GCA_013698055.1 Acidobacteriota bacterium | reverse complement strand
AAAACGGGAAGAGCCGCGCACTGCTCGTGAAAAGCACAGCCTGCCGATTAAGGGCGACTGGTGCTAACGAAAACTACTGGGGACTATTTTTTTGTGAACCTACTTGTAGATCGCAGCGGACGGGAATATCCAACGAGGTAGTACTAGCTGAAAACCATCCATGCTTCGCTGCTAAGGTGGCGCAAATTATCACAGGAAGGCGAAGATTGCAACCCTCGAAAGGAGGGGGAAATCTGAGAGGCAGGAGAGAGAAACGTAAAAACTCACGCGCGACCAAACATTTTCGACGCAGCGCGTGAGTATTAGAAACCCCGGTTTGTGACAGCCAGAGGGAGAGGTTAAATGTCTTCAGCCTCGCGACGGCGCTGAGATCGCCCACGCAGCACGAGAATAATCATCAGTAGAATGAGGCCGATAAAGGCCATCACGATGATGGCTTTGACGGCGACCATGAGAAAACCGACGAGCGAGATAAGCTGACGCAGAAGCGTAATCATAAGCACGATGATCGTTAAGATTCCGCCCCATCGTCCCGCCGCTTTAAGAAAAACTGACATAAATTCTTTTACCTCTGACTCTCAATATAACCCGGTGAATGGCAAATGGTAAATGGCGAATAGTTAAAAATCTACTTTTCTCTATTCACCATTTACCATTCACCAGCCTCATGGTCTCTGCTCGAACGGCAAAGGCGCGACGTTGCGCGCGGAGACCTGCGAAACCAGTTCACTTGTTTGAAACCTCCCTGAATTGGCAGGGATCATTGATGGCATCTGAGGATTTCCATCGGATGATGGAAGAGATTCGCGCTCGCGTCTGCGCTGGCGAAGCAGATAGTCGCCGAGCATGTATGCGCCGAGTACCAGCAGTAAGATGGGAAGAACCTGACGAATAGGAAGCCGGATGCCGATAATTGAATGGACTAGAAAGATAGCGACGATGACCAGCAGCGTGATGCTCCATGCCAGAGGGCTGCCGTAAAGGCGACGAGCAATCACGTCTTGCTCCGTGTCGGGCGCAAGTCCTGCACGCAGCAGTTGCGCCGTCCGATAGGCATCAACCGCCGAGAAAAGCCACGCGCCGAAGAAGCCCGCGACGAAAAGCGGCAGGCCAAACTCAACCGATTCAGTCACGATAGCCAGTTGAAAGAAGCTCGCAAAGACGGCGAAATGAACGATGGCTTTGGACGTTTGCCCGTTGTAAGCCGCGCCTAGTCCGGGCACGAAAGAAAGAAGCGTGGCGATGAGCGGGGAGTTGTGGCGACGCAGGTCGGGCAGGACGTTCGTGCGCGACTGCTGTTGCAAAACTTCAACACCGGCGACGATGCAGTCCTGGCAGTACGGAAAGCCGCGAATGCGATGGTCGCACGCCGTGCAAAGCGCGCGCGCGCAGCGGTGACATTCCACAACCGCAGGATTCTTTTGATGGTAAGCGCAAATCATTAACTAAAGCCCGTTGTATTCTCGTTTATTCAAAACCGCTTCAATTACTTCTTTTCTTTTCTCAGCGGCGTTGCAGCGTCCGCTTTCGGCACATCGTTCTTCTGCTTTGAGCCGGTTCCGGGGACGAGGCCGGTTGTCACCCCGCCTCCGAGGGAGTTGAACTTATCGGAATCAGCCGCCGGTTTAACCTTTAAATCCGTGTTGCCAGAATAGGCGCGTCCCGCCAGTTGGATTCCGGCGCGATACATGCCGCTGATCGAGCCGTCTGCCGAAACGGTGCTGGTCAGGACCAGCACGCAAACGAGTAGCATGGTTGCAACGGTCGCAAGCTGCGGGGAAACAATCGGGTCAAGCCAGAGTCGTAAGCGGGCGGCGATTCGCGCGGCCAGCGGCGCGCGAACTTCCTCAGCGTCAATTGTGCCGAGCGTCGCCTGCAAAATCCTTTCATGCAGACCAGCGGGCACTGCCTTTTCCTCGTTGATATAGGTGTAGCAAGCGCCGATTGAGCGCACGACCTGACCGGGCAGTTCCGTGCATCCTTCACAAAGAGCAGCGTGTCGTTCCCAGCGATGAAAAAGGGGGGCGGGTAAAAATCCATCCAGATAGTCCGTGAGATATTCTTCAAACTCTTCGCAGGTCATGGCCATTTCCGGCACGATCTGCAAGAGAATACGCGCCTCAAATTCGGCAGACGGCATGGGCGTTTCAGCCGTGCGGCAAACCTGCAAAGTGTTTTTGACTTCGCCTAACAATTCATGGCAGACGGGGCAGCGCAGAGCGTGCTCGGCGAACGCGCGGTTCGTTTCGGCTTCGAGCGAGCCTTCAAGGTAGTCCGTCAGATAATCTTCAAATTCCGCGCACAGCATACAGATTCTCGTTTCCGTCCCCTATGAATTCTTCTATCAAGCGGAGTGTCTTCGTCTTTAGCCCCAAGATAGACGCAAGCCTCTCATCATTTTTGTCTAAACGTTGCTCATCGCCACGACGCGCATCCGGCGAAGTATCTTCGACAATTCAATCCGGCCTCGATTGATGCGCGATTTCACCGTCCCTTCCGGTATCTGCAAAAGATCAACAATCTCTTGGTAACTCAATTCTTCGATATCTCGCAGGATGACGCAGGTGCGAAGGTCTGGCGAGAGCTTATCAATTCCGGCCTGCACCTGCTCGCCAAGCTCGCGGCGTTCCATCTCGCTCTGCACCGAGCCGCCCGCCGAGCGAAGATGATAAGTATGATCCTCAAGGTCGTCCGCGTGCGTATCATGCGGAGTGCGCTGGCGACGGCGGTAATCGTCAATAATTAAATTACGCGAGAGCCGCATCAGCCAGTTTTGCAGATCACCCTGCCTCGGGTCGTACTGATCCAAAGAACGATAGACGCGAATGAAAACTTCCTGCGTCAAATCCTCTGCGGCATCCGGGCGCGAGGTGAAACGGTAGGCGAGATTGTAGATGCGGCGGGAATAGGTCGAAACGATCTCTTCCCAGGCCGCGCCGTCGCCCGCCCGACACCTTCTGACTAACTCGGCTCCTTCGCCCGCCGTAGCCAAAATCTTTGCAGCTCCCACCTGTTGCTTCTCCGAATCCCGGTCGCCCTCTGGACTGACTGAAGCGCCCCCCTCAGGGTGGAAAACTCCCTGCCAAGCGCAGATTACGACCGCCGGAGTCTGAAAGTTCCCCTCGAAACATCTTGATCGTCAAGCGGCAAGGCGATCTGAAAACGGATTATACCCCATCTCAGATGACCGCAGACCGTAAATCCCGACGCACGCGCGGTTGCGCCTCCAAGTCAAACTGTTGTAGCCTTGCGCCGCCACCCAATATCTTGTGGTTGCCTGTCCAGTGGGGTCGAGTTTCACCGGTTTTTAGAAGTCGGAATTATTTGCGTAAACACCTTAAAATTGTTGTTCTGTTACTGCTGGCTGTCCTGATTCTGTGGTGGTTCGGGCGTAAGCTGGACTGGGCGGAAGTTGGCCAAAGCGTCCGGGCGGCGGACTGGCGCTGGCTGGCAGCCGGGGTCATCGCTGTTTCAAGCACTTATCTTCTGCGCGCATATCGCTGGCGCACGCTGCTTGCGCCGCTAACGGAAGCGGGGTTGCGGCCTTTGTTTGCGGCGACCACCGTCGGCTTCGGTGCGGTCTTTCTCTTTGGACGAGCGGGTGAAATTGTGCGTCCCGCCGTCCTTCCTCTTTACGACCGGCGCGTGCGACCCGCAGGCTCGTTTGCCACAATCATGGTCGAGCGGCTCTGTGACATAGTTGCCGTTGTGGTCTTGTTCGCCCTGAATCTCCTGTGGTTCCCTGCGCCTGCCGGACAGGAATCGCAACTGGCGCACGTCCGCACAGCCGGGTTGATTCTGCTGATTGTCGCGGTGGTCGGCCTTGGCGGGCTGGTCTTGTTTGAGCGTCGCTCAGAGAGAGCGATTCACTGGCTCGACGTGAGATTCAAACGCTGGCGCTTTGTGCCGGATCGGCTGGCGCACGCGTTAACGCATCTGCTGGAACAATTAGCGGGCGCTTTGAGAATCCTGGCCGACCCGCGCGAACTGGCTATCACAGTTGGGTGGACAGTTATCATCTGGATCGTCAACATCACGTCGAACTGGTTTGTGATACTCGCTTTCGGTTTGCCGTTCGGTCTCAAGGAGACAATTTTCGTGATGGGTTGGTCGCTGGTCGGCTCACTTGTGCCGACGCCGGGCGGGGCTGCCGGGGCCTATCACGCCGCGACCGCCGCCGGATTGATTTTTCTCAATCGCCCGCCTAATGAAGCTGCGGCTGTCTCGATTCTTTTGCACTTAGTGGCCTTCGCGCCCGCGCTCATCTGGGGACTTTACTACTTCCTGCGTGGCGATGTGAGCTTCAAGCGACTGCAACGGCTCACTTCATCCGAAGAGATAGAACACGCGATTGAAGATGACGAGCTTAAGACGGATGAGTCCGGGATGCCGAACAAGCTGAAGGTGGTTGGCGTGAGCGATTGAGGATAATTAAAAATGCAAAATTGAAAATGCAAAAGTGAGGCTGAAACCACAATGAATTAAAAGGTGGTCTGCGGCCTTCCTTCCTTTTTACATTATTCATTTTGCCTTTAGGAGCGAAGCGACTATGAAGTGTCCTTTCTGCGGGTTCATTGAAGATAAAGTGGTTGATTCGCGCGAATCGCGGGAGGGTGATTCGATTCGCCGTCGGCGCGAGTGTTTGAAGTGCGAGCGTCGCTTTACTTCTTATGAACGGATTGATGAAATCCCCTACATGGTCGTCAAAAAGGACGGACGACGCGAGCCTTTCGACCGCAACAAGGTGATGGCGGGACTGCTTCGCGCCTGTGAGAAGAGACCCGTGCCGTCGGCTAAGCTTGACAGCATCGTTAATTCAATTGAGAAGTATGTGCAGGAATCGTCTGAGCGCGAGCGACCCACCAGCAAAGTCGGCGAGATGATCATGCGCCGCCTGAAAGAGCTGGACAAAGTCGCGTACGTCCGCTTCGCTTCCGTCTATCTCGAATTTGAAGACGTTTCCGAATTCATGCATGAGTTAAAGCATTTGGTGCGCGCCCGCAACGCCGCCGCGCGCAAAACGTAAAAGCAGTGACAAGTGACGACTGACGAGTGACAAGTTATAATGCTTGTTCCTGCTTGTCACTCGTCACTTGTCACTCGTCACTGTTCTTATGATTAAAGCGGCTCACGTAGGGTTGAAACGAATTGAGCTTGAGCGACTGCGCGACGGTGTCGAGCGGTTGTATGCGGCGTTGCAGGAGGCGACCGAGGCGGAAGTCCCTGTCGCGGGCGCGTCGTGGGCACCGCCGGTTGATCTTTGCGAGACGAAAAGTGACATAACCATTCGCGTGGAGTTGCCGGGCGTCGCGGCTTCTCAAATCAAGCTCGGCCTGACGAACACGCACCTGCGTATCTGTGGCGAAAAGAAAAAACGCGCGTCACGTAATCGCGTCATCTCTCATCTCTGTTCAGAGCGCAGCTACGGCCATTTCAGCCGCGTCGTGCCACTGCGCTGGACGGTCAACGTCAATGAAGCCACCGCCGAGTTAACAAACGGCGTGCTCATCGTCCGTTTGCCGAAACGAAAAGAGCGACGGGGCGCTGAATTCAAAATACCGATTAAAGAGAATGACGGGGGAGAAAGATAGAATCCAGAATCCAGAATTCAGGAGACAGAATGATAAGGCGGAGAACCGCTTTTGTTTTTATTCTGGCTTCTGGATTCTGACTCCTGACTTCTGCTTTTAAAATTATGTCTATTAATAGTGTGGAAATTCCAGAGCCTTTAGAAATAGCTGATGCGGGCGAGCAGCAGTTGCAGATTCCGAATGAGCTGCCGGTGCTGCCGCTGCGCGACATCGTTATCTATCCTTTTATGATCGTGCCGCTCTTCGTCTCGCGCGAAAAATCCATCCGCGCGGTGGATGATGCGCTGGGCGAGAATCGCATGATCCTGCTCGCCTCGCAGAAGGATTTAGACAAAGAAGAGCCGACGGCTGAAGACCTCTACCAGATCGGCACGGTGGCCGTCATCATGCGAATGCTCAAGCTGCCCGATGGCCGCATACGCATTCTCGTGCAGGGGTTGGCCCGCGCCCGGATTGAGTCGGTCGAAGCCTCAGGCGAATACCTGCGCGCACGCCTGCAAGTTATTCAGGAAACATCCGCTCCCGAACGCTCGCTAGAAGTCGAAGCCCTGATTCGCAACGTCCGCGCCTCGATGGAGAAGGCCGCGAACCTCGGCAAAAACATTTCGCCCGAAGTAATGGCGATCATCGCCAATCTGGATGACGCGGGACGCCTCGCGGATTTATCGGCAAGCAATTTGGAACTGAAAGTTGAAGACGCGCAAAGTGTCCTTGACATCGCGGACACGACCGCGCGCCTGCGCCGCGTCAACGAGCTACTCAACAAAGAGATTGAAGTCCTGACCGTCCAGCAGGAAATCAACACGCAGGCGCGCGCCGACATTGATCGCTCGCAGCGCGAGTTTTATCTCCGCCAGCAATTGAAAGCGATTCAGTCTGAGCTTGGCGAGGGCAACGAGTTGGCTGAAGAAATCGCGCAGCTCAGGGAGAAGATCGAAACTGCCAAGATGCCGAAGCCCGCGGAGGAAGAGGCGCTCAGGCAGTTGAAGAAGCTCGAACGAATGCACCCGGATGCGGCGGAGACGGCGACCCTGCGTAACTGGATGGAGATTATGACTGACCTTCCGTGGTCGAAGGCATCAGCTGATAATCTCGATCTCCATATCGCTCAACGCATCCTTGACGAAGATCACTACGGACTCAACAAGGTCAAGGAGCGCATCATCGAAGCGCTCGCCGTCAGAAAATTAAAGGAGAAGCCGAAGGGTTCGATTCTTTGTCTGGTCGGCCCTCCAGGAGTCGGTAAGACAAGTCTGGGACGTTCGATTGCCCGCGCCCTTGACCGCAAGTTCGTGCGCCTGTCTCTGGGCGGCGTGCATGACGAAGCGGAAATTCGCGGCCATCGCCGCACTTACGTCGGCGCGATGCCAGGTCGCATCATTCAGGCCGTGCAGCAAGCGGGCACGAATAATCCCCTTATCATGCTCGACGAGATTGATAAGGTCGGGGCGGACTTTCGCGGCGACCCGTCGTCCGCTCTCTTGGAAGTCCTCGACCCGGAGCAGAACAACAATTTCCGCGACAATTATCTAGGTATCACCTTCGATCTCTCGAACGTGTTGTTTATGACGACCGCCAATATGCTGGATACCATTCAGCCCGCGTTGCGCGACCGCATGGAGGTGATTCGTCTCGCGGGTTACACTGAAGAAGAAAAGCGCGAGATTGCGCGTCGTCACCTGCTGCC
>JACCVS010000290.1 GCA_013698055.1 Acidobacteriota bacterium | reverse complement strand
AAACTCTATGTTGAACCAACCATAGGATGCAGGCCCCATCACGATTGGGGCACGCGCGCTGACGACCAGAAATCGCTCGTCAACGTAAGGGGCGAGGCCCAACAAATCTTCCTCGTTGCTGCCGATGCCATGCAAGAGAAGCAAGAGCGGCGGGCTGGATGACGCCGTCTCTACGGGTCTGCGAACCAGATGAGTTAATGAGAGTTTAGGTGTGCTCACGTTTCCTTTGTTCCTTTCCCTGTTCTGTCCCCAAGCACCGCTAATTCTAAAGCTGCACCCGATCTCCGGTTGAATAAACTACTGGGGTAACGCCGTGTCTCGCGCGCCGATAAATTCGGCGATGCGTTCCACAGCCCGCTCCAATCCTTTATGCCTCTGCCGGGTCACGCGGACGCCCGACTCCCAGTAGACTTGAAGAATGTTCAGCAAGCCATTGCGTCTCTCGAATTTGGGATTGAGTCTTCCCACTAACTGGTCTCCTTCGAGGATTGGCAATACATAATAACCGTATTGCCTCTTCGGCTCAGGCACGAAGGCTTCGAAGCGGTAATCGAAATCGAATAATCTGAGCGCGCGCGCACGGTCGCGCAGCACCGGATCAAAAGGACTAAGCAAGCGCATCCTCGCTGGCGGTTCAGGAAGCTTTTTCAATCTTCTCTCCCAGTCAACGATAGCAAAGGCGGGACGCGATTTCGATCCGTCGAATGATTCTACGAGCACCGGAGCAATCAAACCACTTCGCACTGCTTCCTCACACCATGCCTTTGCCTGAGCAATCCCCGTAGCGTTCCAGAACTCCGCTATCTCCTTCGGCGTCGCGATGACAAGGCGCTCCAACGCTGTGCGGCAAACCCAGTCAACGTGTTCTCTCTCGGTCGGCGTCGTCATCTCGCTGTGCCCGGGTAAGACTCGCTCTGTCAAATCATATACTTTCTGAAATTTTTCGCGGCGAGTCACCATCAACTCGCCCGTTGACCACAGAAACTCAAGAGCAGCTTTCTGCGGCTTCCATCCCCACCACGCCGAGGACGCGCCCTGTCGTTTGTGCTCGAAGTCTTTTGAGCGAAGAGGCCCTTCACTGATGATGCGTTCGCGGACATACTTGATGATGCTGTCCGGCTTTTCACCCATGCGCTCCATCCACCAGGGCTTTTTCAGGATGCGCTCTCGCTCGCTGGCGAAGCGCGGCTTCCAGTGGGCAAACCATCTTGTCGGGATGGCTGAAGCATCGTGCGTCCAATGCTCGAAGAGGCTGCGTTCCTGCTCCAGTAATTGCGAAAAGTGTTCATGCCGATAGTTGTCGAGCCGGCTGGCGAGAGTCAGGTGCTGCGCTCGCTCGACGACGTTGATAGAATCGAGCTGAATAAAGCCCATCCGCTCAATAAGGTTTTGCAGGACGGCAGGTGTGGCCGGACGGCTGGGGTCTTCGAGCAACCCCTGAGCATCCATCAGGAGCAGACGCGCCGCTTTCGCCGTGACAACAGGAAGCTTCATAACCATCTACGCAGGCTTGACCGGCAAATTCTTATTGCACGCTAACAGCACTATGCTATTAGTACCAGCACGCAACGCCGGATAACGGTTTCAGGGATAGCA
Organism: Acidobacteriota bacterium; assembly: GCA_013698055.1. Classification (GTDB taxonomy): domain Bacteria; phylum Acidobacteriota; class Blastocatellia; order Pyrinomonadales; family Pyrinomonadaceae; genus QHXM01. Next base: position 2,974 of record JACCVS010000290.1, on the reverse strand, counting down.
AGGGAGTATTTCATATCGATTATGGTTTCAAGGTTATGGTACATGAATGCCGATTTCGAGGTCGAATTGTCTCAGCCTGTTGGCACAGCATACCGCCGCCTCCCTTCCTTCGACGCTCTCAATCACCGGCTCGCCCCACGTTTGCTATGGTTGGCGCGAGCCGGCGACGTGCTGTTGCTGAGAAAGCCATGGTCTGATGATCTCAAAAGCGAGGCGCAACAGCGCGGGGTGGAATTAGTCTCCCCGGAGCATTCAACGCGCCTGACGACTCATCTCTTCACGCCCTGGGGCTGGACTCCGAGCGCCGTGGCCGCAGGCCGTCAGAGCGGCGCAGTGGTGTCGCAACAAATTCCATTCGAGACTGTGGCGCGTGTTAATTCAAAAGTCTGGAGCCACTCGCTCGAAGTCGAGCTGGGCTGGGCCCAGCGCGGAGCAGCAACCGCTTCCACTTTCGATGAACTACAAGAGGCGGTCACTCGCGCTTCACCCGGAACCGATGACAAATGGGTAATCAAGAGTCCCTTCGGATTTGCCGCTCGCGACCGTGTGCTTGGCAGAGGTCCGTCATTAGAGGGACCGCAGGCCAAGTGGTGCGAGCGGCGATTGAGCAACGGCGAGACCTTGCTCTTTCAGCCCTGGCTCGAAGTGATTCGTGAATACGGTATCGTGATGGAAATTTCCTCAGACGGAGCATACGAGATTCACGGCATCAGCGACTTGCGTACTAATGGCGCGGGCACGGGGAAAGGCTACATCCTCGGTCGGCCTCCTGCGCCGCATCGCCTTATAGAATTAGAAAGCATCGCTGGGATAGTCACCAGGCGTTTATTCAAAGAAGGTTATTTCGGGCCTGTCGGGATAGATGCTCTTGAGCACTCGCGCGGGCTTCTCCCGCTGCTGGAAATCAACGCCCGTTATACGATGGGCTTCGTCGCGGTAGCTGTACAAAAACACCTCAAACCGTCGTCACCGTTTTTCTGGAGCCTAAATTAAAACATCTCCGAGGGGTTTAGGCACTGTTTTGCTATAATGATTCTTCTAACTAAACATGCAACCTCTCCGCGCTCGATATATGACACTTGAGAAAACTATGAAACGCTGCCCCGGTGAATCTTTGCTGTTGAGGATGAATGTCACAGCGCTCTTTCTCCTCATCTTCGCTTCTGCTTCATACGCACAGTGGGAGAGCCAGGCTAGTGGAACGACGGTTCGCCTGCGCGGTGTCAGTGCCGTCAATCAATCAGTCGCGTGGGCGAGCGGCGACAAAGGAACATATGCGCGCACCGTTGACGGCGGCAAGACGTGGGTTTCTGGCCGCGTGCCCGGCTCGGAAGACCTGGACTTTCGTGACGTGGATGCTTTCAGTGCCGACACCGCGTACCTGCTATCAATTGGCGAAAGCGAAAAGTCGCGCATCTACAAGACCGTTGACGGCGGACTTCACTGGACGTTGCAGTTTAAAAATAGCCGCGCGACGGCGTTCTTCGATGCAATGGCCTTCTGGGATTCAGATCATGGGATAGCGGTCAGTGACCCCGTAGATGGGCGGTTTCTAATCATCACTACTGAGGACGGCGGCGCGACGTGGAAAGAGATGCCTGCTGATGGAATGCCTCTCGCGCTCGTGGGCGAAGGCGCTTTCGCGGCCAGTGGAAGTTGCATCACCGTGCAGGATAAACGAAACGTCTGGTTCGGCACGGGCGGCCCTCTCGGTGCGCGGGTCTTCCGCTCTACTAACGGTGGTCGGAGTTGGACGGTGGCAACGACTCAAATCACCACCGGCAAGGCGGCTGGCATCTTCTCCATTCTCTTCTCGGACGCTAATCACGGTGTGGTGGTCGGAGGAGATTATACAAAAGAGCGAGAGGTGGGGAACAACACGGCATGGACGAGCGACGGCGGGAGAACGTGGCAATTGGCTGAAACCAAGCGCCCGAACGGTTACAGATCAGGCGTCGCGCTCATTCACAAAACAAAGGGCAAGATGCTCGTGGCAGTCGGCCCTACGGGGTCGGACGTTTCAATGCGCGGTGGGAAGAGTTGGCGCGTCCTTGGCGATGAAGGATTTCACAGTGCGAGCTTCGCGGTGAGATCAAATGCGGGATGGGCTGTAGGAGAGGGCGGACGCATAGCTAAATACACAGGCAGCTTTAATTGAAGAGAGCTAACAATCGTCAACTGTGGTTGGGCGGTTTTTGTCGATCCTATCAAGCAACGATGAACGACAAACGAAGGTTAGTGAAAGCTAACAGGAAGTTTTGCTCACCTGCTAAAAGGGAATCCGCTGTGTGGCGGATTCCCTGCATGAGCTAACTGCTTGGATTGTTTTCTCGAACGAAGAATTCATACTCCTATCTTGACTCGGAACGTTTGATGGAGACCCCGCCATTGGTCGTCTGGATGCGTAGGTTTGTGCCACCCGAACCCAGGTTCAGTGACACCTGTTTTGTCTCGCGCGCTACTTCGGCAATAGAAGAATTGACTACCAAGCCGCCATTGATTGTCCCTGTCTCCAGATGCGCCGAGTAGTTATCCGGGACAGAGACAGACAATCCGCCATTAGTCGTCTTCACGTTGAGTCCTTCCCCTTCCCAATTCCCGCCGGTCAATTCAACCGACAGCCCACCATTGACTGTCTCACCTTTAACATTGCCGCCGAGACGCTTCAACGAGACACCACCGTTTTTAGCCTCAAAGTTAATCTGTCCGCGAACGTCAGAGATGCCGATTCCGCCGTTGTGAGTATGAAGCGAAAGACTTGATTGACGCGGGACAAATACTTCGTAGCCGACATCCCAGTGAGCATTACCGCTCGTCTCAGGGCCTTCGGCGCGAATCCGCCCGCCTGCCGTTGTGACTCGAACCTGAGAAGCCAGACTGTCTGCTTCGGCTTGCGTAGCAGCCTGCGTCTGGATGCGATAGCGCACCAGAATCTCACTGCGCTCCCAGCCTTTGACTGAGATTCCGCCGTTCT
>JACCVS010000277.1 GCA_013698055.1 Acidobacteriota bacterium | reverse complement strand
ACGTAGATGCAGATTACGTCTTTGCCTTTTTGGTTGATGATCGTGTCAACCGCGACAGCCGTCTTGCCTGTTTGCCGGTCGCCGATGATCAACTCGCGCTGGCCGCGCCCAATGGGCACCATTGAGTCAATCGCCTTTAAGCCCGTCTGCAAAGACTCCTTCACGGGTTGGCGATCAATGATGCCGGGCGCGATACGCTCAATTGGATTAAAATTATCCGTCATGATCGGCCCGCGTTCATCAATCGGAAGACCGAGCGCGTTCACAACACGACCGATCATCGCATCGCCCACAGGCACCTGCATGATGCGTCCCGTGCGCTTAACGAGATCACCTTCCTTCACGGCTTGGAAATCACCAAAGAGCACCGTGCCGACTTTATCTTCTTCAAGATTTAAGGCCAGACCGCGCACTTCATGTGGAAACTCCAGCAACTCACCCGCCATCACTTTTTCAAGGCCATGAATCTCCGCGATGCCGTCGCCCACTTTGATGACCGTGCCGACTTCGGTAACGGTAACGCCGGACTGGAAATTCTCAATCTGCTGTCGAATGATTTCGTTAATCTCGTTAGCTTTGATCGGTTCCATAAAGTTTAACTATGAATAATGAGCGTCGAGCAATGAACTAAAAGCAATGACCTTAGTCCTTACGTTGCGCGCTTATTATTCATCCTTTCCCTACTAATCTTTCCTTAAACTGTTGTAATTGATTTCGCACGGAGCCATCGTAAATAGTTGAACCGATGCGTGTCGTAATTCCGCCGATCAATTCTTCATCAGTTGTAAAGCTCAAGCGCACACTCTTGCCAGTCATTGCAGCAAGTTTCGCGCGCAGGGCTTCCTGAGATGCTTGCGGTACAGGGCGCGCCGTCGTGACCTGAGCAGAGACCATGCCCGAGCGTTCGTCCAGGATTTGTGCGAAGCGTTGGTTGACTTCGCCCAGCTCCGCCAAACGCTGGTTCTGTAAAAGAACTTGCAGGAAATTTGCGGTCGTCGGGCGAACGCGCGAACGCTCGATTAGCGCGCTCAGGACTTTCCGTTTTTGCTCGTAAGGAATTGTCGGATTGCGGAAGACTTCAAGAAGTTGTTCGTTTGACTGCATCATCTCTGACCAAGCAGCCAATTCCTTTTGCACCTCTTGCGACTCCCCGTTGGCCATAACTACATCAGCCAGCGCCGTCGCATATCGGCGCGCCACCATTTGCACGCTCAAGGCCTGACCCCTCCCAGTTCTTCGACTCGAAGGCTAACGAGGCGCGCATCATCTTCCGGCTTAATGTCGCGGCGAATCATCTCTTCGGCAAGCCTCACACTTTGCTCTGCGGTAAACTCACTCAACTCCTGACGCGCGGCTTTACCTGCGCTCTCAATCTCGCGTTGCGCCTGCACACGCAATTTTTGCGTTTCTTCTTCAGTTGATCTTCTGATGCGTTCGCGCTCTTCCGCCGCTTCCCTCTCCGACTGCTCGCGCACGCTTGCGACCTCCGCATCCAACTTTGCAAGGCGTGCTTCAACTTCTGTCAGCTTCGCTACAGCCGCGTTGCGCTCCTCCTGCGCCCTCATCAAATCGCGCCGAATGCCCTCACGGCGCGCGCGCATTGCTTCGCTCACCGGACGACGCAAAATGTAAACGAACAGACCAACGAAGATGAGAAGATTGAGCCACCGCCATGCCTCGAAACTTGGTATATTCCACCAGGGCGCTGATTCCCCTTCAGCGGACGCAAGCATATTTATAATCAGACCGATAAACATATTGTCTTAAGCATTCAAGCGCGAATCATTTATCACTGCATCGCTAATCGGGCGGTGGAGAATTTCCGAACTAATCTCTGTAGCAAGACGACGCGCCTCTCCCTCAAGCGTCCCACGAGCTTCCTCGGCCTGTCCGTGAATTACTTCCTTTTGCTCTACAACCAAATGATTAATTTCATCACGGACTGCGCTCAGTTTGGCCTGCCGCTCGCTGACTGCTACGGCCCGCTCCTGCTCCATCAAGCGATACCCATCAGAACGCGCTTCACGTAGCGTGCGTTCATATTGAGTAACCTTTTCTTCAACACGATGTAAGATATCCCCCGCTTCGCCGGAACGCCCGCGAGTACGCCTTTCGCGCTCTTCAAGAATCCGATTGATAGGTTTGAAAAGTGTGGCGTTGAGAACAAACACCATTACCAGGATAATTATGATATGAAGAAACAGCGTGCCGTCTGGCACTAATTGGATGGAAGTTTCAGCGAAGGCTACAAAGGTCATAACGCACGACAAACTCTTAGTTAGATGAGAGGTGGTTCCTGAGCTTTATTATTAAGAAATGCTGTGTGCTAAAAGCCTGCGAGTCTAGCACGCGATTTCACAAGCAGTCAAGACGAGTACAATTGTTTGGCAGCTATATTACACGAATCAAAAACCCCGAGCGGGATGCTACCTCACCAATGATGACTGCGCCGTCAAGTTTCCTAACTAATGCTTCGGCTTTCGAGCGGGCAATGCTGATGAGGAGTCCGCCAGCCGTCTGAGGATCAAAGAGCGCGCTTTGCATTTCTTTGGAGATTCCTTCCTCTATTTCAATCGTATCGCCAACATAAGCTCTGTTGTTTTTATCTCCTCGGGTAAGCATACCCTGCGAGATTAAATATAAAACATCCGGCAAAAGTGGTACCCGTTCCGCTTCAATTACCAGGCATACATCGCTTGCACGTGCCATCTCATAAGCATGACCTAATAAACCGAACCCTGTAATATCAGTACAAGCCCGCGCGCCTGCCAATTGCATCTCTCTGGATGCTGATGCGGCAGAAGTTGTCATTACTCTCATTGAAGCTTCAACCGCCGACACACTAGCGACGCCGCGTTTAATTGCAGTGCTAATTGCGCCAGTCCCTATTGGCTTTGTTAAAATGAGGGCATCGCCAGGCTTGGCCTGAGCATTTGTTATAACTTTTGCAGGGTCAACGATTCCGGTAATAGAATAGCCGATTTTGATTTCCGAATCGTCAATTGAGTGTCCACCAAGAACGGTTACGCCTTCTTCATTTAGAGCTGATTGACCCCCGCTCAAGATTTCACCAAGGACACTAAAGTCTCCTTTTTGCGGATAACATACAATTGACAATGCTGTCAGAGGTTGCCCTCCCATTGCATATACATCGTTCAAAGCATTTATCGCAGCAATTCTTCCATAAATGAAGGGGTCATCTGCGATTGGAGTGAAAAAATCCACCGTTTGCACAAGGGCAACATCGTCCCGTAAACGAAACACACCGGCATCACTGGCAAAGTCGTACCCGACCAGCACGTTTTCATTTATCGGTTGAGGTGGCAGCTTGCCCAAAACTTGTGCAAGGTCGCGGGGCGACAGTTTAGCCACTCAACCGGCAGACGAAACCATTTCCGTTAATCTTTTGTCCATTTTACTTTGTACTGCTCAGTATCCTGTCTAACTTTGAGTCATTAGATTTGCCGCTATTTAGGCAAAGAAAATAATCGAAATGTTTATAAGAGGGTAAAGTGTCTAAAGTAGTGATATAGATATATTCCAATTTTCAAGGCATCAGATGGAACTTGAATCAGGTACGCTCACTAATAACTGGTATAAGCGGTCTAAGTCATTATCGTTATAATATTCGATTTCTATCTTGCCTCCTATGCCTTTCTGGCTTGGTATTAAGCGTACTTGTGTGCCAAAGCGGCGTCTTAATTTGGTTTCAGCAGATCGCATGTTCGCATCTTCCTGCTTTGGAGCAGGCAAAACAGCTATCATTGGATTTGCCCCTGCAATAATTCTTTTGATAGCACGCTCTGTCTCGCGTACAGATAAAGACTGCTCGATCACATTTTTTGCGACCTTACGCTGAATGTCCTGATCATCTACCCCAAGGAGGGCACGGGCATGACCCATAGTTAGCTTTTCCTCTTCTACAAGACGCTGTATATCTTCAGGTAAACGCAATAGACGCAGATAGTTAGTGATAAAGGACCGATCCCGCCCAACACGCTGCGCAACATTCTCTTGTGTTAATCCAAGAGTTTCGATAAGCCGTTTGTATGCGTGAGCTTCTTCTATAGCATTTAACTCTTGACGTTGTATATTTTCTATTAAAGCTAGTTCAAGCAACTTGTCATCAGGAATTTCCCTTACCACGGCGGGCACCTGTTGAAGTCCAGCTCGCTGTGCAGCGCGCCACCTGCGCTCTCCTGCTATAAGCTGATACCGTGCCCCGCGCCTCCTCACTAATATTGGCTGGACAATTCCATTTGATCGAATTGATTGTGCTAAATCCTCAAGCCGTGCTTCATCGAAATGCGTTCTTGGTTGAGCGGCACTCGGTTCGATGAGGTCTATATCAATTTGCAGGAAATCTTCACTCGTTGCTGCCGGTGAATCCGACAGCAGTGCGCTCAAGCCCCGCCCGAGAACTCTTCTTGTCATGAGCCATAATCTCCTTTGCTAATTGAAGATAGCTTTCCGCTCCCCGAGACCGAATATCATACAAAATAATTGGTTTTCCGTAGCTTGGAGCTTCTGCCAGTCGCACATTTCTAGGAATTACCGTTTCAAAAACCTGCCGTCCATAAAAATCTCGCAAATCACTTGCAACCGCAGATGAGAGGTTTGTCCGTTCATCATACATCGTCAATAATAACCCCTCTATTGTTAGTCCCGGATTTAGAACCCGTCGGATACGTGCTAGGGTATCGAATAATTCCGTTACTCCTTCGAGAGCGAAATATTCACACTGAATAGGGACAAGCAGAGAATCA
>JACCVS010000514.1 GCA_013698055.1 Acidobacteriota bacterium | reverse complement strand
TAACAACGACAGCGGGTTGCAGCCTTTTCATTCTGACTTCTGGATTCGGGCTCCTGAATTCTGCTTTTTCTTATGACCTTACGCACAAAACTTTTAGCAGGGTATCTGATTTTCATCGCCGCACTTGTGGTGCTCGGTGGGTGGAGCGCGTGGCGGCTGCTTGAGATGGGTGATGTTTCACGGCGCATCATCTCGAACAATTACGACTCGGTGCTCGCCGCGCAGGAGATGAAGGAGAGTCTTGAGCGGCAGGATTCAGCGGCTGTTTTCGCGTTGCTCGGCGCGAGTGACCGGGCTGCGGCGCAAATGCTCGAGCATCGCTCGCGCTTCGACGCTAACTTTCAGAAAGCCGCGAATAACATCACGGAACTGGGCGAGGCTGAAGTCATTGAAACAATCGCCCGCGACCGCGATGTCTATTACCAGATGTTTGACGCTTTTCTCACAAGAGTAGATGGCACGAAAGGTAATGTTCCGGCGGCAAGCCCGACTGCTCAGAGCGAGGAATCCGCCGAGCGCAGCGAATACTTCACGCGGCTTGAACCGCAATTCAATAAGCTGCGTGCCGACTGCGATCAACTCTTGCAACTAAACCAGCATGCGATGCTCGCCAAGTCGGAGGCTGCCGGTGGTGTGGCCCGGCGTTGGTTCTATCTCACACTGTTGATGGCAGGCGTGCTTGTTGGCGCCGGTCTCATACTAGCTTTTTTCCTCGCCAATCGAATTGTCAAGCCGCTCCGCCAATTGACCGCGACGACCGCCAGAATCGCGGGCGGCGACCTCGATGCGAAAGTTGAGACTACTTCCCGCGATGAGGTGGGCGTGCTGGCTGCGGAATTTAACCGCATGGCCGAGCGCATTCGCCAATTGCGCCAGTCCGACATGGGTAAGCTCGTCATTGCACAACAGACCACCGAAGCAGCGATAGATTCTCTTTATGATCCAGTGATCGTGACGGATGCCGAAGGGTGGGTGACGAAACTCAATCCGGCGGCGGAAAAGATTTTCGGCACTGAGGCGGAGAACACGGGCAAGCATGTCGGCGAGGTCGCACGCGACACGCGCATCGCCGGAGCCGTCGCCGAAGCATTGAGTTCGCAACGTGCGGTCGCAGGCGAAGGTGCGGCATCCGTGCTGCCGCTCGCGGTTGACGGTTCTGAACGCGCGTTTCGTTTGCGCACTACGCCGATGCGCGACAATGAGCAGCGTCTGGTTGGAGCCGTCACGCTGCTTGAAGACATCACCCATCTGCGCGAGATTGATCGCATCAAGTCGGAATTCATCGCCACCGCTTCGCACGAACTGCGCACGCCATTAACGAGTGTGCAGATGGGTGTGCATCTTCTGCTTGAAGGGGCGGTTGGAGAGTTAACCGACAAGCAGACGGAAGTGCTCGCGACCTGTCGTCAGGATTGCGACCGTTTAGAAAAATTGATGCGCGATCTCCTCGATCTCTCAAAGATCGAGGCGGGCGAGAGCAATCCGCAGCTTGTGCCTGTCAGCGCAAAAAACTTGATCAGTAGCGCTGCCGAAGCACTGCGCCCGCAAGTGGAAGCGAAGGAGCTTCAACTCAAAGTTGACATTCCGCCGGACACACCTGGCGTACTCGCCGACCGCACACAGATCGAGCGCGTGATCGGCAACCTCGTCAGCAACGCCATGCGCTACACCAAGCGCGGCGGCGAAATTCAGATCGGGGCAGCACGCCGCGATCACGCGGTCGCCATCTCGGTGTGTGATACCGGAAGCGGCATCCCGTCCGAATACCTGCCGCATATCTTCGATAAGTTTGTTCAAGTGCCTGATGCACCGACGGGCGGCGCAGGTTTAGGCCTGGCTATCTCGAAATCAATCGTCGAGGCGCACGGTGGGCAGATCAGCGTGCAATCAGAATTAGGGAGCGGCACAACCTTCACTTTCACCCTGCCGGTCGCAGGCTTTGTTATGTCGAAGTGAGGCTGGAAACATAAGTAAACGAGTGCAGTTGCCTGAAGTGAATCCGTAAGACTAGGTAGAGACTCAGAAAGTTCCTCAAGGATTTGCAGGCGCTGTGAATTAAGGTCTACTGAGCGAAAGTTGTTTGTGTTAATCTTGCTCACTCCAAGCTCTGAACTTTAACTTTTGGCGACGCGCTGGTGACGCTCTCCTTGCGCGTCCACCCTGCGGTGACGAGGTGGTGAGGATGTCGAACACGGTCAGAGAAGTAGGTAGTGTTGATGCAGAGGCTCAAGGGAACGGGGATCTGCGGAAGAATGTTGTCAAAGAAGCCATCAACGAAGCGGTTGTCGAAAATGCCGCGCTCACAGATGAGCACGATCATTCGGCTCACGGCGAGACACCGCATGGCGGTCGTCTGGCACTGCTTTCTCTAGCCGCCCTCGGCATCGTTTACGGCGACATCGGCACGAGCGTCCTCTACTCTCTGCGCGAATGCTTTCACGGCCCGCACGCTATCCCCGCGACACCCGTTAACATCTATGGTGTGCTGTCGCTGGTTTTTTGGTCGCTCATTATCGTCGTCACAATCAAGTATGTGGTTTTCATCTTGCAGGCTGACAATCGCGGCGAGGGCGGCATTCTGGCTCTCACCGCGCTCGCCACGCCGATCAAGCGGTTGAGCAAAATCGAGCGATGGTGGCTTGTTGTCCTTGGGGTCTTCGGCGCGGCGCTGCTTTACGGCGACGGCATCATCACTCCGGCGATTTCAGTCCTGGGAGCGGTCGAGGGGTTGAACATCGCGAAGAATTTCTTCGACTTCGAGCCGTACATTGTCCCGATTACGATTGCGATTCTCGTCGGTCTGTTCCTGATTCAGCGTCACGGCACAGCGCTGGTCGGCAAACTGTTCGGCCCCGTGATGCTCATCTGGTTCGCGACGCTCACCGTCCTCGGCATTTCGCAGATCATGCGGAACCCGGCGGTGCTGGCGGCGGCCAATCCGCTATACGCCCTCGACTTTTTCCGCGCTAACGGCTGGACCGGATTCTTTGTTCTCGGCACAGTCTTTCTCGTCGTGACAGGCGGCGAGGCGCTCTATGCCGACATGGGGCACTTCGGCAGGCGACCGATCCGCCTCGCGTGGTTCGCCTTCGTCTTGCCCGCTTTGTTAATTAACTACGCGGGGCAGGGCGCGCTGCTGCTCGCCAACCCGGAGGCGGCGGAAAACCCCTTTTACTTTATGGCTCCGTCATGGGCGCTCTATCCGCTGGTGGGATTGGCGACGCTTGCCGCGATCATCGCTTCGCAGGCGCTCATCTCGGGCGCGTTCTCCATCACCATGCAGGCCGTGCAGCTCGGCTTTCTGCCACGCCTGAGAATTCTTCATACGTCTCAGACCGAGTACGGGCAGATTTACATTCCGGCGGTCAACTGGCTGCTGATGGCCTCCTGCATTCTGGTGGTGCTGGGCTTTCGCACGTCTAGCAATCTGGCTGCCGCTTACGGCATCGCGGTGACTTCGACGATGGCGATCACGACCATCATCTTCTACATCGTCGCGCTCGAACGGTGGAAGTGGAGCCACTTGACGGCGGGCGCGCTCGCGGGATTTTTCTTCATCATCGACTTGGCCTTTTTGGTCGCGAACGCCGTCAAGATTCCGCATGGCGGATGGTTCCCGCTGGTCGTTGCGGCGCTCATCTTCACCGTCATGACGACGTGGAAACTCGGTCGCCGCCTGATCGCGGAGAGAATCTCAGAGCACTGTCATTCACTAGAGGAAGTCTTGCAGGAGATCAAAGCCAAGCGTCCCGCGCGCGTCCCCGGCACGGCCATCTTCCTCAGCAGCGACACAGAAGGCGCGCCAGCCGCGCTGATCGCCAACTTAGATCACAATAGTGTGCTGCATGAGCAGGTGATTATTTTGACCATTGAGACGAAGCATGTGCCGCACGTGTCTGAAGCTGAGCGCATGATGGTCAAGCCGCTCGAAAATGGCATCCACGTCATGACGCTGACGTATGGGTTTATGGAAGAGCCGAACGTGCAGCAGACTTTAGCGGCGGCAAAAGTGGAAGGACTTAATCTTAACCCGCAAGAGGTCACATTCTTCGTCAATCGTGCGACGGCTGTCGCCAGCAAATTACCGGGGATGGCGCAGTGGCGGGACAAGATGTTCGCCTTCATGTCTCATAACGCAGCGACAGCCACCGACTATTTCAGTTTACCCCCGGGGCGAGTGATTGAAATCGGCTCGCGGGTTGAATTTTAGAATTCTTGTCTGCATGAATTAATCTAATTTCCGGCGAAAATTTAGCGAAGCCATCAGGAGTTGACACTGCCCTCGCAGCCTCCTTATACTGCGCTCTTTCCTTGAAGAGACTGAAAACTCCCGGCCAGGTAGCTCAGTCGGTAGAGCGCGGCCCTGAAAAGGCCGGCGTCGGCGGTTCGATTCCGTCCCTGGCCACCAATTTTAGTCCATAGTCTAAAGTCCAATGTCCAAAGTCAAAGGCTGCTCTCTGACTTTGGACATTGGACTTTAGACTATGGACTTTTTCACCTGTGCCAGTAGTTCTTGATCTTTTGTGTGAGCAGCGGGAAGGGAACGTATTCGGCCTGGCGACCGGCTCGGCGCAATTCCTCAATCATCCTCATCGCTCCGTCGGCGTTGCGAGTATGTACCAGGATGGTCGAGGCGCGTTGTAGCTCCGGGCGTGAGGCGAGCCAGAGGGCGATGGCATAGCCAGTGTTATCGTCGTCGGTTGTTTCGGAGTGATAATGTTCCGGCAGCAAATCGTGATCGAGGAAAATCGCATCGTAGTTCTTCACGCTGAGAAATTCGCGTGCGCCTGCTACATCCTCTGCAATATCGAGTTGGTCACCATCAAAGCGTTTGCCGAACCAGGCGTGCCTGCGCGTATCGTCGTCCAGAAGAAAGACACGAATCGGGTTGCGTTCCGCTTGATAGTTATTAAGTCCGAGCTTGCTCAGGACTCCTCTCAAAATACCCATCTGTTTACCAAACCCAACTTTCCGAACATATTGACCTTACCTTCGGCCAGCTATGATTACGATTGAAGCCCTATGGATGCCCCACTATAAAAGTAAAAGGGCAAAAGGAAAAGCCGGACGATAGACCATAGACGATGGGCGATGGAAAACTCGTCTTTTATCGTCCATCGTCTATGGTCTATCGTCCGATTAGTGGATTAATTGAGAGTGTGCTAAAAACTTCAACGACTCACGAGAGCTTGATGCGCTTAATCATTCGTGCTTTTGATTAAACACTGCTACTGAGAGCGTCTTTAATGAAGCAGGTTTTACAGAACAATAAAACTGGCCGGATGACGGTCACAGATGTTCCCACCCCTCTCGTGCAGAAGGGGCGCGTGCTGGTCAGAGCAGCGGCGTCTTTAATCAGCGCGGGCACGGAGCGGATGGCCGTTGACGAAGGTAAGAAGAGTCTGATCGAACGAGCCAGGGAACGCCCGGAACTCGTTAAGCAAGTCATAGAGAAAGCGAAGAACGAAGGTTTCATGAAAACTTTCAACGCCGTTCGCTCAAAGCTCGGCTCTTCGACGGCGCTCGGCTACAGCGCGGCAGGAATTGTCGTGGGCGTGGGCGATGACGTGACGGAGTTCAGCATCGGCGAGCGCGTGGCTTGCGCGGGCGCGGGCTACGCTTCTCATGCGGAAGTGCTGTCTGTGCCGAAAAATCTCTGTGTGCGCTTGCCCGACGAAGTGAGCTTTGATGCGGGAGCGTTCGGTACGCTCGGCGCGATAGCTTTACAAGGTGTGCGCCTCGCCGACCCGACTCTCGGCGAGAGCATCGTGGTAATCGGCCTCGGCCTGCTCGGTCAAATCACCATACAGCTTTTGAAGGCGAACGGTTGCCGTGTCTTCGGCATTGATCTAGACCCGGCGAAAGTCGAGTTGGCGCTGGAACTCGGCGCGGACGGCGCGGCTGTGAGCGATGAGAATGTAAAGAGAATCGTGCTGGACTGGTCGCGCGGGCGTGGCGCAGATGCCGTGGTGATTACTGCGGGAACGCCCTCGAACCAGCCAATCGAGTTAGCGGGTGAGATTTCACGCCTTAAAGGTCGTGTGGTCGCGGTCGGGATGGTCGGGTTGGACGTGCCGCGCAATCTCTATTTCAAGCGCGAGCTATCAGTGATGGTTTCGATGTCATACGGGCCGGGTCGCTACGATCCCGAATATGAAGAGCGCGGGCATGATTATCCGTTCGCTTACGTGCGCTGGACGGAGAATCGCAATATCGAAGCCTTTCTTGATCTGGTAGCTGAAAATCGCGTCAACGTCGAGCGCCTCATCACACATCGCTTCTCCATCGAAGAAGGCGAGCGCGCTTATCAACTAATCGCGGGCGAGACGAAAGAGCCTTATCTGGGAATCGTTCTTCAGTACGACACGGAGCGCGAGCTTGAGCGTCGGATTGAAATTAACAGAATTGAGAAAGCGGGCGCACCAGCGGCAGCAAACGTTGTTCGGGTCGGCATGATCGGTGCGGGCGTTTACGCGCAGGCGATGCTCCTGCCTTTTTACAAAGCTGAAGGCGTGGATTTTCGTGCGATTACGACCGCCTCGGGAGTTTCGGCGCGCGACATCGCGGAAAAATATGGCTTCAACTATTGCGCGACGAGTGCCGATGATGTGCTTGATGATGAGGAAGTGAATCTCGTCGTCGTCGCCACGCGCCACGATCTTCACGCTGAATTAGTGCGACGCGCATTGCTCAAAGGCAAGCACGTCTTTGTGGAGAAACCGCTCGCGCTGAATGAAGAAGAGTTACAAGGCGTGCTGGATGCGGCGGTAAATTCGACCGGGCAGGTGATGGTCGGCTTCAACCGTAGATTCTCGCCGCTGGCGCAGGCCGCACGCGAGTTCTTTCATGAGCGTCGAGCGCCGCTTTCGATAAGTTATCGTGTGAACGCCGGGCGCATTCCCAAATCTCACTGGCTGCAAGACCCGCGCGAGGGCGGCGGGCGCATCATTGGCGAGGTCTGCCACTTCATCGATTTGATGCATTTCCTGACAGGGTCGCTCGTGACGCGCGTCTTTGCGGAATCAATCACGAGCCGCAATCATGAGATGGTTGATGAAGACAATGTCTTTATCACGCTGCGCTTCGCGGACGGCTCAAACGGTTCTATCGCGTATCTCTCGGAAGGCGATAAGGCAATGCCAAAAGAGCGCGTGGAGATTTTCTCTGAAGGAAAGAGCTTCCTGCTCGATGATTTTCGGAGTTCGACGAGTTATCGCAACGGGCGCGAAGAGAGCACGAAGCCCCGGCAGCAGGATAAGGGACAGGCAAGTGAGACACGCGCAGTCTGTGAAGTCGTATTGAAAAATGCGCCTGCTCCAATCGCGCTTGACGACTTGGCAGCCACGACGCGCGCCACATTTCGCATTCGTGACTCACTTCGAACGGGTCAATCTATGCTCATCTAATATTTCCACAAGTGGAAAACTTTTCTTTTCATCTTAATCGAGCAATGGCCTTGTAATATCTTCTTCGAGTGTTATAATCCGCCGCGCCTCTGGAAACTTTCTCTGATAGATTTCGAGGCACCTTCAAATGTCGCTGGCGCAGGCAGCTTTAATCTGCGTTCATTAAATCAATCGAAAGAAATTCAAGTCGTTTCATCTTCTCGCACCTGATGTCGTCCGACAACGCTAAAATTCATCCGCTCTTCATCGTGCATGACGCTGACGCTGTGCCCGAAGAAGCGCCCTTGCCGGAACGCCGCTCTGAATCAAAGGAGCCGTCCGTTTGCCAATTCTGTTTTGGCTCAGGGATGGAAGTTGTTCAGGGCAAAGGAGCGCGTCATTGCCGTTGCCGGACACAGAACGCTCAGACGAAGTTGCTTGAAGCCGCGCGCATTCCTCGTCGTTATGAGCAGTGCAGGTTGGATAGCTACCAGCCATCAAACATCACTCAAAATTTGGCCTGGGAGGGCGCTTGTCGCCTTGTCCTGGATTACCCCGTAGTCGAAGATGACAAAGGTCTGCTCTTTATGGGGTCGGTTGGAGTTGGCAAAACTCACCTGGCAGTCGCAATCCTGCAAGACCTCATCAGGAAAAAGGGTGTGAATTGTTTATTTTATGAGTTTG
>JACCVS010000274.1 GCA_013698055.1 Acidobacteriota bacterium | reverse complement strand
TCGCCCGCCCATACATTTGCCGCTTGATCATCTTCAGGCGATTGACCTGCCCTTCCACTTGACCGTTGCTCCACACAGAAGAAAGAGCGTTTCGTACTGCCGCTTCATCGGCGAGTAATCCCTGCGCCCAGTTTTGCAGGTCTTCGATCCGGCTGGCCGCGACTCGCTTGAGCCAGTCGTCGAACAGATCGGCGCGTCTCTCTTTGACCATGCTTTGAAAGTCATGCCCGAGTTGCTGAAGCACTTTTACTGGCGGACTGATTTGGCACAACTTTGAGAGATAAGTTTGTTCCCACTCTTTGCCGGCTGCATCTCTCCGGAGCAATAACTTCGCCGCTCGGCGGGGTGACAGCCCGCGAGTTGTGACGGGACACGCTACCTGACCGACCCGTGTTTTGCGCCACCCGCGCACGAACCGCTGCACCGCATCGACTTCGCCCGCGAAGCCCTGAGCTGTGATCTCCTGCCACAGGCGAAAAGCAATATGCTCACCTGCGCGCCAGCGTTGCTGTAGATAACCGGCGAACGGCAACACAGATGAGGGCCTGCCAGCCCCGGCGGCGTGTGGCGGCGCAGTCTCGCAAGAGATGTAGCGGCGAACTGTATTGCGCGCGACTTTCAACTCCCTGGCGATGCGCCGCAGACTTTTATCTTGTGACTGCAACTCTTTGATCGCATCGAACAGCTGTTGCCGCCGCGCCGTCACCGGCTTCTCTGGGTATGAAAGATTCGTAGCTTTAGCCCCGACTGGCAACTCAACTTCGGACTGCTCGGCCACATGTTCAGCGCGGACGGCGATGGCGGCCTTGGTCAAGAGTTGATGGTGGCGGACGAAGTAGCGTTCGACCAACTCACCCAGATTCTTGAGCAGATGCCAGCGGTCAGCCACTTGTGCGGCGTGTGGCGCGCCCCTTCGAGCGGCATCAGCGTAAGCAGGTGAGCGGTCGCGGCTGAAGATTTCAATCTCAGAATGCGCTTTCAACCAGTGGGCCAATGTATCGGCAGTGCGGTCAGGCAATAAATCAATCGGTTGATGTTGCTCAAGATCAACCAGAATCGTGCCGTAAGTGCAGCCCTTCCGAAAGGCAAAGTCATCAACTCCGAGAGCAGCAACTGTACTGTCGGCCCTGGCGGGAGTTGAGCGACGCATGATTCGCAAACAAGTATCTTTCCCGATTGGGAAAGCTAATTTTGCGGTTGCTCGAACACCGGGACGTGCGCCGAGGGCAAACGCCAACAGCTCAATGACCTTCGAGAGCCGAACGGTGCGCCGGGCAAAGGGGGCGACCACGGTTGGGAGACGTTCGCAGAAGACCTTCTGTTGGCACAACTCATTACGGCAGCGAAACTTGCGCGTGAGTAATTGAAGGCCGACGGCAATGCCGTGCCAGGGCAAGTCAGCGATGCGTCGCAGGTAACGAGTTTTCAAAGAGCATGATGGCTGATGGCACCGCGGGCAGTGCGCCATCGGTTGAATTGAACGAACGACAATCGTAATTTCATCATCATGCGAAACAAACTTTTCGATTTCAATGGAGGTAGGATCGGCGAGCAGCGTGTTAGCGTTCATTGCGCCATTTTACAACTGTTCAATCCGGCTGCCCCAACTTCACGACAGAACCGTTTTAGACAGCGGTTCGGACACTCTGGTCATTAACTCCAGACTTTCCGAATCTTTGGGACTAAAGTTTGACGGCAAAACTATTGTCGGCGGCGCAGGCGAGAAGACTGTCGAAGCCGGACGCGCAACGGGTGTTTCATTTCAACTTCCGGGTATTACCGTTTCCGGGCTGACGGTAACGGTTTTGCCGCTTGACGATATTGAAGCCGACGCGGGTCGCACGGTTGACGGAATTATCGGTTATCCGCTTTTTAGCCGTTATGTGGTAGAGATTGATTTTGCATCGCACATCGTCAATCTTTATGAGCCGAAAAATTATCAATATTCAGGAACGGGCGAGCGCATTCCCATTACGCTCGAATATAATCATCCCCACGCACAGGCAAAAATCTCGCTGTCCAAAGGTGCCGCGCCAATCGAAGCCAAATTGTTGATTGATACCGGCGCGGTTTCGATGGCGGCTATCTTAAACACGCCGTTTGTGGAATCTCACCAGCTTTTGAAAATCGCGCTCAAAGTTTTACCTGTGCCGGTCGGTCAAGGAATGGGCGGCGAAGTGAAATTGCTGATAGCCCGCGCGCAGGCAATACAGCTTGGACGTTTTCAATTTTCTCCGCCGGTGATTGGTCTTTTTCAAGACAAAAAAGGTTTTGGTGCGAGCGAAGATATTAACGGGTTGATTGGAAATGAGATTCTCCGCCGGTTCAAAGTAATTTTCGACTACTCGCGGCAAGAGATGATTCTTGAGCCGAACGCGCAGATTGCCGATGCTTACGAATACGCGATGAGCGGTTTGCGTTTACGCGCCGAAGGCAAAGATTTCAAAACTTTTAAGATTTACCGGATAGCGAAAAACTCTCCGGCGGCTGATGCGGGTTTGCGCGAAGGAGATATTATCGAAGCGATTGACGACAACGCCGCCGGGTCATTGACGTTGCCGCAAATTTATCAAATGTTCAAACAGGAAAATCGTGAGTATGATTTGAGCATTATTCGCAGTAAAGAAAAGTTGCAGGTAAAAATGAAGTTATGGCGTTTAATCTGAAACCGCATCGAAGTCGGGTAAGGAAGCGACGTTGCCGCCGCTCCCTCCCCTCAGAACCGTGCGTGCGACTTTCACCGCACACGGCTCAAGCCTTTCAAACGCTCTTTGACAGAACGCACCAGCTACAACCACTGATTCAACAATAATAGGAAACTGCTTGCTACTACTTTCATAGCCAGAAGCGCACAAGCTAATGTTTCCATTGCTTACATTTGCTTTCCTCTGTGTGCAAGTTCGGTAACTTTTCTTGTTGAGAAAGACCAACACCGAAGTCTGCTCGCTTTCGCGCCGGATAATGTTTCAACCCGTATCTTTGCCATTACAGCAAAGCCTTCGCTTTTTCGGTTATCCCATACCCGCAACCTTATCGGCTCGTCTTGCGACTCACTTTCCCCGAAGGGAAGGCTATGGGTTTGCCACGTTCTACATGAATACCAGAGCGGGTTAGGTTCTGCCTTTTCGCCGGTAGCGCAACATCTACGTCAGAGATGATTTGAGTCTCTGAACTTGGCTACTTACCTTTTGGTCTAAGCCTGTCAGCATCTTTGGCTTATTGTCCATCCGAGGCGTTTATCAGCAGTTCACTTTCATTAACCATACCACTCAATTCTAGCGACTTGACCACCTTGATGCTGGCAGTTTATTCGCATTGTTCCAAAGGCTTCGCACCTTGCAATTGCCAGCAACGCACGCTTTGGTAGAATCAGATTGGCAGAACAATCGGCGATGTCCTCGTCATCGCAGCTATTCATGTAACTTCGTGTCGCACCAAATCATTGGACGTGAGGGCGAAACAGCGACTTTGTTATCGCGTTGTCTGGTTTCCCTAACCTTGCGTGGTGGCGGTTTCCGCCCACGTCAACTCCGCCGTTAGACCGCTGTTGAATGGGAAAAAGCGAAAGGTCGATGTTCTAACACATCGACCCTTTTACATGCAGATATTCAGCCCTAACGCTCCGAGCGACTGAACACTACTTCATTTGCCTGTTAAGTGAAGTCAGGGGTTCACTTGCCACCTTTCTTTGCAGCTTTTCCTTGTCTGACTTGCGCGGTTAGATCTCTCTGCCACTGGCGTGGGATTACCACTCTTCATGTTCTCCTGTACATACTTGTTAGAGGGTGCGCTTGTTCCTCTCTTACCGCCTTTATCACCAGTCGCAGATCCCTTTTTGATTGGCATAATTATCTCCTTTAGGTTCGTAGCCATTTATCAACAGAAGCCATGCTTGGTCACAGATGATAGCATCTTCGATAGCTTAAGGGCATTTTCTGTTTGGGAATAACTTTCCAAAGTCCTCGTATCTAAGCGAGTTGCCAAGATTTTCCAATCAGCATCAAACGGCACACTTACGATAAGAGAAATGAATTGATAGTGATACGAACGCAACCTAACAACCCATCTGAGGTATTCGAGTCAAGCAATATTTCTCCTTCAAGCCGGATTATTTGCCGCATATTGGCGGCGACGCCGAAAAAATCGGCCACTTGATTGACAGCATTGCACCAATTAGTAAACTGCTGCCCTCCACCTCGCGCGGCGCGCTTCGTAGGCTGAAATATACGGCTCGTCTTGCAAGGTGAGTCCAATGTCGTCCAACCCCTCCATCAAACAGTCGCGGCGAAAGCCATCTATCTCGAATGAAGCGGAGAAGCCGCGCGCGCCCTCGACCATTGTGCGCTCAAGGTCAACGGTGACCTGATAATTCTCAATCGTCTGCGCTCGCCGCATCAGCTCCGCGACTTCCCGCTCGCCCAAAACCACAGGCACCATCCCGTTCTTCATGCAGTTGTTCGCAAAAATGTCTGCGAATGACGGTGCGATGATGGCGCGAAAGCCGTAATCCAACAAAGCCCAGGGCGCATGTTCGCGCGATGAGCCGCAACCGAAGTTTCTGCCTGCGACGAGAATCGTCGCGCCTTCGTATCTTGTCTGGTTCAGCACGAAAGAGGACTCCGGCTCATGGCTCGCCGTATAACGCCAGTCGTAGAAGAGAAACTCGCCGAAGCCCGTTCGCTCAATGCGCTTGAGAAACTGCTTCGGGATGATCTGGTCCGTGTCAATGTTCGGACGATCAAGCGGCGCGGCAACGCCTGTGTGAATATGAAAAGGAAGCATAATTCGATTTCGGAATGCGGAATGCGGATTCAAGAATAGGAACTCGGTTTTTTCAATCTGCAATCCGCAATCCGCAACTATTTGAATTTCCACTCGCGCACGTCTGTGAAATGACCGGCGATGGCGGCGGCGGCGGCCATCGCGGGGCTGACGAGGTGCGTGCGCCCGCCTCTGCCCTGCCTGCCTTCAAAATTACGATTGCTGGTCG
>JACCVS010000249.1 GCA_013698055.1 Acidobacteriota bacterium | reverse complement strand
TACATGAGCCAACCGATGCGCCCGGTGGTCGTCGTTCTAATCTCGCGCCGGAGTTCATCGCGGATTTCAGCCAGAGTTTACGGATGAAGTTCATCCCTGACGGCAAGGGCGACCGCCGCAAGACGTTCGGCCCCGAAGATATCTTCGATTACATGTACGCCGTCTTTCACTCGCCCACCTATCGCACACGCTACGCAGAGTTTTTGAAGATTGATTTCCCGCGTCTCCCGCTCACCTCCAATGCCGAACTGTTCCGCACACTCTGCGCGCTCGGCTCCGAACTCGTCGGCCTGCATTTGATGGAACAGCACGCGCCGCCCGTCGCCGGATTTCCCGTCAAAGGCGATAACACCGTCGAGGCCGTCCGCTACACACAACCGGGCGAAACTGCTGACGAGGGACGCGTCTGGATTAACAAAGAGCAGTATTTCGAGAACGTTCCACCCGAAGTCTGGAATTTTCACGTCGGCGGCTATCAGGTCTGCCAGAAATGGCTCAAAGACCGCAAGGGACGCAAGCTCACCTACGATGACCTGAGCCATTATCAGCACGTTGTCGCCGCCCTTGCCGAAACAATCAGATTGATGGCGGCAATAGACGAGACCATTGAAGAGCACGGCGGCTGGCCGCTCGCGTGAATGTAGGGACAGGGCTTGTCCCTGCCCGCTTATTTTCTTATAAGTACAGTTGAAATGACGCTGGGTTGTTGAGAGTCGAGGTGGATATGATGAAGTGGCGCGTATTGCTGGAGCAGGATGAGGAGACGGAAGAGTGGGCGGTCTGGTGTCCAGAGCTTCCCGGCTGCGCTTCTGCCGGAGAGACGCAAGAAGAAGCTCTCGCAAACATCCGTGAAGCGATTGAGCTTTATCTGCAACCCGACCCGCTGAAGCTTCCTTCCGAAGTCATTATGCGCGAGGTCACGGTCTAATGGGCGAGCGCCTGCGGCGGATGACGGCGCGCGAAGTCGAAGGCCTTGCTCAGGCGGCACGGATTTCAGTTGGTTTCGCAGAAGGGCAGCCATCGCAAGTGGCGGCAGCCGGAAACAGGCTTTCAGGTGATCGTTCCAGAGCATCGTGGCCGCACGCTGCCTGTTGGGACGTTGCGCGCAATTCTCAAAGGCGCGGAAATCCCTGAATCGGAGTGGAGAGAGTAGCTGACAGCCAGACGACCTGAGAAAAAAAGAGAAGGGAAGACGCGGAGACTTGCTCTCCGCGTCTTCCCTTTCAGTTTTAGCTGCTGCTTCCCTTAGTTTGTAGCTGCTGCTGTTGCGCTCGTGCAATGCTCTTCAAAGGCTTGCGTTAACTCTTGCGCGATCTGCTCCGGCCCACGTCCTTCAATCTGGCGGCGCTCCATCATGTAAACGAGTTTGCCGTCTTTCAGCAGGGCGATGGAGGGCGAAGAGGGTTGATAGCCCGTGAAGTAGCCGCGCGCTTTTTCGGTCGCTTCGATGTCAGCCCCGGCGAAGACGGTGGCGACGCGATCCGGGCGCACAGCAGAGTGTTGGAGCGCCCGCGCGATGCCGGGACGCGCTTTGCCTGCCGCGCAACCGCAGATCGAGTTGACGACCACCATCAGCGTGCCTTTTGGTTCGCCGAGCGTGCGGTCAACGTCCTCGACGGTCTTTAATTCTTCGGCTCCGAGCCGCGTTAGTTCTTCCCTCATCGGGCGAATCATAATTTCAGGATATGGCATGTTCTATTTTCTCCTTAAAGATACTTTCCTAGCTTTACTCATCATAAGTTAGTCATTCTTCTTCGTTGAGTATACTTTATCCGTCCACTTATAGATACTCGACCGGCAGAGGCAATTCTTTAAGAGCCTGCAACCACAATCTTGATGTCACGCGGATCGTCGCCGTCGCCTGTAATTGAAACTTTCCACACGGGCGGAGGCAGGGGATAACGCCCCATGCGCTCTGCCCATTCGATGATGAAGACGGCGCTTTCATCCATGAGCAATTCGTCAAGATCAACTGCGTGCGCTGCTGTTGCACCTTCGCTCAGGCGGTAGAGGTCTAAATGGAAGAGCTTCAGGCGGCCTTCGTAAATGTTGACGAGCGTGAAAGACGGACTGGTCACTTCATCCGTGTCTATCTCAAGAGAGCTGGCGATACCTTTGGTGAAGATCGTTTTGCCTGCGCCGAGCGCCCCGTCGAGCAGGATGATTCCGCCGCCCGCAAGATGTGAGCCGATGAGCGCGCCCAGTGCGAAAGTCTCTTCGGCGCTCTGTGTAGTCCAGCAGCCAGTCGGAAGAATCGCGGTCGTGTTCGTGCTCATGAAGGCCGCTCTCCCTGCGCGTCGAGCGCACAAATCGCCGCTCCCAGACTCTCGCTGATGTCGGAAGCCACAAGAGTTCTCATCCCGCGCTCTTCAACCGCGATGTCTCCGGCCAGCCCGCCAATGTAAACGGCGGCGATAACCGCAGAGAGAGCATCCCGTTCATCTCCGAGCATCGCAAAGGACTGAGCAATGAAGCCTGTGATAATGCCCGTCAAGGTATCGCCCGCGCCAGCCGTGCCGAGACCCGCGTTGCCAGTCGGATTGATGAAGACACGACCGTCCGGAGAAGCTATCAGCGTGCGCGTTCCCTTCAAAACCAGAATGAGATCGTGCGTAGTCGAGAAGTCGCGTGCCGCCCCGACACGATCAGCGAGAGCGTCCCTTTCATCTGTGCCCATCAGCCGAAGCATTTCGCCGGGATGCGGCGTAAGAATGATAGGAAGGTCTTGTGAGCCGCGCAAGGTGTCAGGCCACGGCGCGAGCGCGTTCAAGCCATCGGCATCAATCACAATTGGTGTCGTGCGTCTCTCGACAATCTCGCGGACGAAGCGGCGCGTGCTTTCATCTTCGCTCGAAAGGCCGGGGCCGATAGCGATAACACCCGCCCGCAACGAGAGTTTTATCACTTGTTCGACTGCTTCAAAGCTGACTGCGCCCTGCTCAGTCTCAAAAAGCGATGCCGTCATGATCTCAGGCATCGCACGCGCGGCGATTGATTGCTGTGTTGTTGCTGGAGTCGCAATCGTCACCAGCCCCGCGCCCGAGCGCATCGCCGCCTTGCCGCACAGCACGGCTGCGCCGGACATGCCGCGCGACCCGGCGATGATGAGCGCGTGCCCGTGAGTGTTCTTGAAGGAATCCGGCGCGTAGCGCGTTTTGACGAGCCATTCACGCGCATCTCCGTCTTCAACCAAACAAAGCTGCGTCTCCGTTGCTTCAAACAGGGAGGGCGGCGAGCCGATGCTGGCGA
>JACCVS010000234.1 GCA_013698055.1 Acidobacteriota bacterium | reverse complement strand
TCACTTTGGGGAAGTGCCAAATTCTTGCCGGACATTTTGAAGCTGTCTTTGAAGCTCGTCTTGGCGTTGAGAAAAGTGTTCCCCGCCGCAACGCGCGCTTCCACACCGTTCTTCGAGAAGATACGATTCAGGATCGTCTTTGACCCAGCCGTGAGCGGCATTCTTTCTGCGGCGGCTTGAGGAGTCAATAACTGACTCTCTGCGGAAACAATCGGCGCAGTTATAGTAGTAGCAACCTTGTCGCTGGAAGCGTCAGCCATGAGCGCCTCGCTCGCCGAAGATGTACCTTTTGCTTTTGGATCGGTGTTCGCTTTTCCCGTCGCGCCCATCACGTAAACCTGCGCCACAGAGAACACAAGTGCCAGAGCCGTCAGTTGAAATGCCTTTGTAAATCTTGAAGCCATCATTATTGAGTCTCCTCCTGCATGGTTAGTTCAGTCGTCAAAGGAAGCAACATACCATTAGGGACCGTACATTGCTTTAAGATAGGAGAGGAGTTTAACGCTAAGGGACGGAACGGTCAATGCTTTATAATTGACGCTATTTGACACTCATGCCTGACAAGAATATTTCCCGTCCGCGATAAGAGGCTCTCGCGCACGACATCTTTGAATAGGGTTTCGAACAGGTCACCGCCAGGCCAGTAGCATTTTGAGGAGAAGCAGGAGAGGAGTAACATATCAGGCAAGCAGTAGTGGTTGATGAAGAACAGCGGAAAGGGATGTTCAGGAAAGGCGTAATGAACGACGCCGGGAGCGTGGTTGAGAGATGAAGGTAGCGACGAAGCAAGAGCAGCAAGGGATTGATCCAATTTGCGGGATGACGGTCAATTCCGAAAATGCCGCCGGAGTGAGCGAACGCGACGGCGAGACATACTATTTTTGCTCGACGGGCTGCAAAGCTAAATTCGATGCCGGAACAAGAGGACAAAGCAATCTGATACAGATCGGCTCGTCATCTCGCAACGATTCTGAAGCGCACCCTGACCACCATCAACACGCTACAAAGTCGGTGGATAAAGCGCCGGAGCGCGCCGCTTCACACAGTGTGGACATGGAAGAAGCGCAGGAGCAGAGCTATCGCACGCTGATGCGTAAGTTCTGGTTTGCGGCGGCAATCGCTGTCCCCCTGTTGCTCCTGATGTTCGCTGAATTCGTTCCCGCCCTGCGCGACACGTTGATGCATTATCACCGCGCCGTCGGCATTATCTCAGCCCTCTTTACACTGCCGGTGCTGGCATGGTCTGGCGGCCAGTTCTTCGCGGGAGCGTGGAACGGATTTCGCAATCACAACACGAACATGGACACGCTCGTGGCGCTGGGCACGGGCGCGGCGTGGGGCTACTCGACCGTCGTCGTCCTCGCTCCCGGCCTCTTTCCGGCGGGAACAGCCGGAATGTACTTTGAAGTAGCCGTCATCGTCATCGCCCTTATCCTTCTCGGTCAGGCGTTGGAGATACGCGCCAAGCGACGTTCATCTGCCGCGATCAGGAAGTTGCTCGAACTGCAATCGAAGACGGCCCGCGTCATCCGCGATGGCCGAGAGATAGATGTGCCAATTGAAGAAGTAACCGTCGGCGAGACGATCATCGTGCGACCCGGCGAGAAGGTGCCGGTTGACGGCATGATCCTGGAAGGCGAGTCAGCCATTGACGAATCGGTAGTCACGGGCGAATCCGTGCCCGTTGATAAAATGGCGGGAGATAATGTCGTCGGCGCGAGCGTCAACAAGACGGGCGCGTTTACATTTCGCGCGACGAAGGTTGGAAGAGATACGGCGCTCGCGCAGATCGTCGAGATGGTCGAGCGCGCGCAGAATTCCAAGCCGCCGATAGGACGACTGGTCAACAAAATCTCTTCTTATTTCGTACCGGCGGTGATGATTATCGCGATCCTCACGTTCCTCGCGTGGTTCGATTTCGGGCCTGAGCCGTCACTGAATTACGCGGTGGTGACGATGGTCGCCGTGCTCGTCATCGCTTGCCCGTGCGCGTTGGGTCTGGCCACGCCGATCAGCCTGATGGTCGGTGTTGGCAAGGCGGCGGAGAACCGCGTGCTGATCCGCAATGGCGAGGCTTTGGAAACCGCCTCGCGGTTGACGACAATCGTGCTCGATAAGACCGGTACGATCACTAAGGGCAAGCCGGAATTGACGGATGTGTTGCCGCTTGGAAACTTCACCGAAGAGGAGTTGTTGCGACTGGCGGCGACTGCGGACAAGCTGAGCGAACATCCTCTGGCCGAGGCGATTGTCGCGGGCGCACGCGCGCGAGGCATCGCTT
>JACCVS010000231.1 GCA_013698055.1 Acidobacteriota bacterium | reverse complement strand
AAAACGGTTGTCACAGGCTTTCCCTTCTACGACCGGAAAGACGAATCGAACATCTCGCCTGAACTGGAGAAATTTCTTGACGACGGAGAGCCGCCGATTGTCTTCACACTTGGCTCGACGGCAATCTTTGTCGCGGATGATTTTTACAATGAGAGCATCGCAGCCACGCGCCTTCTCAATCGCCGCGCGGTGTTGCTGATTGGAGATGCCCGCAACATGCCGAAAGAGCCTTTACCCGCAGGGATCGTCGCTTTCGATTATGCTCCTTACGGGCAGATTCTGCCTCGCGCCGCCGCAGTCGTTCACCAGGGAGGCGTCGGCACGACCGGGCAAACCATGCGAGCGGGCGTGCCCGCTTTAATCATTCCCTTCAACCACGACCAGCCCGACAACGCCTTTCGCATCGCCCGTCTCGGCGTCGGGCGTACAATCTCACGCATGAAATACACAGCCGCGAATGCAGCCAGAGAAATAGATATTATGTTGACGGATAAAAGCTACGCCGAGAAGGCCGCTGCAGTTGGACGCCAGATGCAAAGCGAGGATGGTGCCCGTACAGCAGTCGACGAGATTGAAAATTTTATAAAAGCTAAATTCATTTAATTAGCATTTTGTTTTTCCCTAGTTCACACTTCGAGTTGAGACGCACAATTCAAAGCTCGCTCCTTGACCTTCTCGCGCCTCTTTTAACTGAGCGGAGCCGCTTGCTTCTTCCATGCGCTTGCGCACAATGGCTAATCCCAACCCTGTTCCGCGCTGCTTGGTTGTAAAGAAAGGCTCCCAGATGCGCTCCCGATTTTCAGCCGGGATACCTTTTCCGCTGTCAGTAACAGTCACAATCAATTCGTCACCTTCCATTAACGCTTCTACGACAATTCGCCCATCGAGAGGGGTCGCCTGGATCGCATTGATTAAGAGATTGGAGAGCGCATCACGCACAGCCGACGCAGTTATTCCATTAAGTTCCGTTTGAACCTGGGCGCGACATTCTATCTTGACGCCGCGTCCATTGGCTTCGGCGCGGAAGAGTTCAACGACGGAGTGGATTAGCTCGTCAGCGCGGCTCGGGGAGATTGAGGAAGGCGCATGACGTGCGAAGCTCAAGAGTTGTGTCACGCTGCGGTTCAAGCGATCCGTTTCGCCGACGATCAAATTCAAATCGCGCGCATATTCATGACTTAAACTCTCATCTTCGCGCATCACCTGTGCAATGGATTTTATTGCCGAGAGTGGATTCTTGACTTCGTGCGCGACAGTCGCAGCCATTTGCCCGAGCGCAGCGAGGCGTTCGCCCTGCGCGACTTGCCGCTCTAATCGGACGTTCTCCTCGACGAGGCGGCTATCTTCGATGGCAATCGCCACCTGTCCGGCAAGCACTTCGAGGACAGTTCGGGCATCCGGGGTTAACGCATCTCCCGCCGCGTCTACGAGCATGAGGCCGACCGACCGCTCTTCCCTGCGTAAAGCAAACGCCAGCTCATAACCGCGCTCACGCAGGATTCGTCCACCCTCAAGAGCCGTCCATCCACGCTCTCTCAAAATCCCTATAACCTGATCCACCCACTCGCCTGATTCCGTCATCGCATCAATGCCCTGCTGATCGCCGTTATTTTCTTCGACCACAGAATCTGATTCATCATGATTCCGATGGCGCACGATGAGTTGAACGCGGCGCAAACCAAGAGATTGAGCGGTACGTTCTTCGACAAAGCTGAGGAGTTCCGGCAGCTTCCGATACTGTCCGGCGTGCGAGCCGATGCGCGCGACGGTCTCGCGGTAAAGCGCCGCCTCGCGTTCAAAGAGACGATGAAAGCGGCGCTCTAACCAGCCTCTCAACGGCGCAGCGAGAAGGGCGAGCGCGAGAATCAACAGGGCTTCGACCGCTCCGGCGCGCAAGCCGAAGCCAGCCGTCAGCCATTCACTGAAAGTGCGTATGACCAGAAGGTAAACGCCCAGCACCACGACGGCAAACGTGGCCGCGATCAAACTCTCCTTGATAATCAGTTCAAGGTAGCGATAGCGATAGATGTAATAAGCGATCATCGCCGATGGTAAAAGCGAGCCGAGATTAGCAAACGTCTTCAGGTAAAGCCCGAGTTTTGTTTCCTCGCCAACGCCAAAACCGTAAACGGCGAGAATCAACAGCGCGATGGCAATGAGCGACGCGGCGAGTGTCCGCAACGAGCGACGCTCGCCGGGGCTTGATGAAAGACGCGCAATCAACACGTCCGTAACGGCCACGAAGCCGAGCACGTATGCAGCCCAGATAGCGAAAGCCAGTGAATAAGTAACCTCGGTCGTAAAGGGCACAAATGCGTGGGTGAATCTTTCGAGCATCGGCTCGTAATTCCCCGACCAGAGATGTGGAATAGCAGTGACAAGGAAGAGCGCCGGGGCATATGAGAGATAAACCCGCGCTTTTTCCGTGAGCGTGAGCGGGCGGCTGCGTGCGCTCGCCCAGAGATGCAAGTGAACGTGTAGAAGAAAAGAGTAAGAGAGGGTGATGCTCGTAACCGCGAGAGTATCAACGAACCGCAACCCGATAGCCCATCGCTCGCGCTCAAGTCCGAGCAATCCATGCAGCGCCACGATCAAATTACCCGCGTGCCATACGCCCATCGCGAAGGCCAGCAGCAACAACACCCGCTCGACGCTTCCCAACCCACGACGTCGCTTTAACAGCAACGCTCCCATCCACAGGTGAAGCGCTGCCCCGGTGCTATAACCGATGAACTGTAGGACTTCGAGAGGGGACATAAGAACAGTGACAAGTGACAAGTCACGAGTGACAAGCAAGAACAAGGCTTTATCTTGTCACTTGTCACTCGTCACTGTTGTTGCAGTTTTCTGCGTAGTGCGTTGAGCATTTTCCTTAGTTCGGATGACAACTCAAAGGCGTCTTGTAGTTCAGCCTTCGTGCAGTAGCCCAGCTCAATTGCGATGACAAGCTGGGTGTTTAGCTCTGCATTCGAGCCTTCAGAGTAAGAGATAAACTGGATGAACTCGCCCCTAGCGTTGCGTGCTTGTCCTTCAGCTATATTTGAAGGAATAGATACGGCTGCGCGCCTCATCTGGGAAACCAAGCCAAACTTTTCATCATTAGGAAAGCTTCTGGTTATCTCATACACCCTCTTAACCAGCGCGATTCCTTTTTGCCACACAAGCAAATCCTGATAGCCGCCTGCTTTTATCTCCTCACTTGTCACTTGTCACTCGTCACTCGTCACTGTTTTATTAATTCGCTGCGCTCGTTGGCGCATCCGCAGGCATGAGGGTTATCTCTATGCGGCGGTTGCGCGGGCGATTGGCAGGTTTGGAGTTGGGGGCCACGGGATTGCTTATGCCCATTCCGTTGGCTTGAATGCGCGCGCCGTCAACCCCGGCGCTGATGAAGCGTTCGGCGAGGATGCGGGCACGATCCTGCGTCAGTTGCTGAAGAATCGCTTCGTCGCCGCGGTTGTCCGTGTAGGCTTCGATGACGATCTGGTAATCCGGGTTATTCGCGAAGAGCGCGGCGAGGGGTTCGAGCTTGGCCGCAGACGACGCCGATAAATCGCTCGCCCGCGCGTCCGTCCACAGGGTTTCGGGAAGCGTCAGCACGAGACCGCGATTCGTTTCGCGCACCGTGCCGTAACGAGCGAGCGTCTGCTTGAGCGTCGAGGCGTTGGCGCGTTGCTGCTCCGCTCTCTGCACATTGGCCAGTCGCGCCTGTTCCGCAGCCCGCTCACCTTCGATTCGCGCCAACTTGATTTTGGCGTCCTCGCCTTCAGAGCGCACAGTTTGTATCTCTTCGCGCAACCGCGCGACTTCTGTTCTAAGCTCTCGCACCTGCTGCGTGGCGTTGACCGCATCGCGCTCGGCCAACTCGCGCGCACGCTGCTCGCGCTCCAACGCTG
>JACCVS010000194.1 GCA_013698055.1 Acidobacteriota bacterium | reverse complement strand
CAGCTAAAGACTTAATCAGCGAGAGCGTTGCAATCTTCGAGGAGTTGCAGGAGGAGGAGAAGGTAGCAGAGGCATATGTTGACCTGGCAATCTGTTATTGGAGAGAGGGCGCTTTTGATGAAGCGCGCGTAACCTTGAGAGAGGTTTTAAGCCGACTCGCAGACCTTGATAGCGAGCAGAAGGCACGCGCTTTACATAATAGCGCGATGGTTGAAATGCATTCTGGCAGGCTCAATGATGCCTTTCAGTTTTTGATGGCCGCCGAGCCTTTATTTGAGAAGAGCCAAAACCACGCAGCTAAAGGTAGATTTCACATTCAACTTGCTCTGGTGCTGAGAAAGTTGAGCGCATTGGAACAGCGCGAGGACTATACGGATCGCGCTTTAATCGAATATGCAGCCGCCAGTTATCACTTAGAGCAGGCCGGATACACGCGCTATCGTGCGCGTGTCGAAAACAATTTAGGATATTTGCTCTTCGCCGCTGGAAGGTTCTCCGAGGCGCACGAGCGTCTTAATCGAGCGCATCTCCTTTTTACCAGTCTCAAAGACAACGGCAGTGCTGCGCAGGTAGATGACACACGCGCGCGCGTTCTTCTAGCGCAGAAGCGAAACTCTGAAGCCGAGAAAATCTCTCGGTTGGCTGTCCGCACGCTGGATAAAGGCGATGAGCAGTCAGTATTAGCTGAAGCGTTGACGACGCATGGCGTGGCACTGGCGCGGTTGGGTGGATACGAAGAGTCACGCTTGACGCTTGAGCGTGCGATGGATACAGCGTCTCAGGCAGGTGATAATGAAGGCGCAGGCGTGGCTGCTCTGACGATCATTGAAGAACTAAACCAGCGGCTCAACGTTGAAGAGATAAGCAATCTCTATGAGCGCGCCGATCAGTTGCTTGCTAAGACACAGAACTTTGAAACTCTCGCCCGCCTGCGCTCATGTGCGCGGCGCACTCTGGAGGCGGGGCGCGCGCGCGGTAGGGAGTCCGCTCCACCGAGCTTCATCTATGCGGATGAGCGAACGGCGGAGTTTTTGCGCGAGGCTCACAGAATCTCTGCCATGCAGGCCACCGTGCTGATTACGGGCGAGACCGGAACCGGCAAAGAACTGCTTGCGCGCATGATTCACGAGTGGAGCGGGCGAGCGGGACGTTTCGTGGCGATTAACTGCGAGGCGCTCACCGAGACGCTGTTTGAATCTCTTTTGTTCGGTCATGGGAAAGGCGACTTCACGGCTAATGCTAAAGATAACGTCAGCCTTGTGCGCCAGGCTGCGGGCGGAACGCTCTTTTTAGACGAGATTGCAGCGCTCAGTCCGGCCAATCAGGGTAAGCTGTTGCGCTTAATCGAATACGGTGAGGCGAATGCTGTCGGCGCTGAACGCGTGGACGTGCGAATCATCGCCGCCACTAACAATAATCTCAAAGAACAGGTTGCCCAGAAACAATTTCGCGAAGATTTGCTTTACCGGATCAACGGTTTTTCGCTGGAAATTCCGCCACTCAGACAGCGCCCCGAAGACATCCCCGCCTTGACAGCGCATTTTGCCAAAGAAATTGCCGGGCAACATAACAAGCGCGTGAGCTTCACGCCCGAGGCTATCGAGGCCATGCGCCGTTTGCCGCTCAGAGGTAATGTGCGCGAACTGCGCTCGCTGGTTGAGCAAACCGTGCTGACATCCGCCGAGGGAACTAAGATTACGCGAGAGGCGGTTGAAGTCCTCACGGCCAGACAAACGAGCAAGGCTGCGCTGGGCAACGCCTGGGCGGGCTGTTCATTTGAGGAAGAGGTTTTGTGCTATGAAGCGAGTCTCATCAAGCTCGCGTTAGAAAACGCCGGGGGCAGCGTGACGCGCGCCGCTCGCCTGCTCGGCGTCACTCACCAGAGGCTCTGCTCCATGCTTCAGGGACGGCATCTAAAATTGCTTCCCGCAAAAAAACCGACACAAAAGCGCAGGCGCAGCATTATTCGTAAGTAAAGATACTGTTGATAAGAGCCGCCGTTTTTAAAAGCGGTAAATGGTCAACGGTGAATGGAAACTGCTTTCTTCCATTCACCGTTGACCATTTACTATTAAGCGATTGTGATTTTAATGTTGCGCTTCGCCAGTTCGGCTACGAAGGCATCGGGCGGGACTGAGCGTTCCTGCGGGATTGCGCCTTTCTCTTTAATGTCGCCGCGCGCCATCATCTGCGCGATAATCGAAGCGGGAAAGCTGGTCGTCCGCATCATGGCGCTCAGACCCGTGCGCTCATCAAAGCGGTCAATGATGTCGTAGCGAAGCCTTCGCTCTGTTCCGTCGCTTGTGCCGCGAAACTCTACGCGGATCAAGACCACGTCCGGCTCGTCTGCCGGAAGATGACGCAGCAACATCTCCCCGAGCACGCGGCGCGGGCGAACGCTTTTACCCTCGACTTCAATTTCTTCGCTACCGGCAAGGCCCAGATCAATGAGCAGCTTGAACTGCTCGCAGTGTCCCGGATAGCGAATCGTTTTGTAGTCGAGTTGACGGACGAGACCGAGGAAGCTTTCAGGCAGTGTCGAAGTCCCGCCGGAAGTTTGAAAGGCTTCCATCTCATCGAACGGCGCAGCAAAACTTAATCGCTCGATTTCCGTCATCGAATCAACTTCAACGATCTTTCCATCGCGAATCACGCGCGCCCGCTCGACGTACTCGTTAATCAAGCCTTCGACGGAGAAGACGATTTGATAATTGAGCGGAGGGCGTGG
>JACCVS010000181.1 GCA_013698055.1 Acidobacteriota bacterium | reverse complement strand
GGAAGCCAGAGCCAGCAGTATGACAGCGCCGTTTCCTTATTCTTTCCCAGAAGCTCTGTGACGTAAGAGCCTCCATACAAGCCCGGCCATCGTCCGGTCTCTGCTTCGACGTACTTAACAAAATCTTCCGCTTCGGCTAACGTCATGCTTGCGCCACGGGGGTTCTCTTCAAGATCAAGGACGAGGAGATCATTCGGCCCCGGCGCAACAACTGAGAGGAAATACTTGGCCTGTGCCACACCATCGCCACCCACGCCGAAATGGTAAGCTCCCCACCAGAGACCGGCGGCGAGAGCTTCGCTCTTACGACTGTGATATTTCGGATCAAGCATCGTCGTTCCCTGCGTGGCCTTGTGGAAGACCCCGACGATACCGTCCGCCTTCACGGTCTCGAAGCTGGTGACGGTGTTGAAGTGAGATAAATCTATAACGACGTTGCTGGTTGTCATACTCTGTGTGCCTCCGGGTGAGATTTGCTGACGGATAATGGAAACAAACGCGCGCCTTCCGGTTCTGTGGGAAAATGAAAAGCCTGTTTGACAGACTCTTTTGTTTGAATATGATTGCGCCGGAAGCGTTCCGAAGCCAGCGAGGGAAAGCTGTCAGCTCGGAAAGAAGTGGCGTCCCGTACGGGAATCGAACCCGTGTCGCCGCCGTGAAAGGGCGGTGTCCTAGGCCGCTAGACGAACGGGACGCAAATGGCCTTCATCCGAAAGCCATGTGCAAGAGAAGAAGCTGCCGAGAAACGGCGCGCGAAAGCTTCACTTGTCAGGTTGCTTAACGGACGTGGACTAAAATAACCGTCCGGCATAAAGGTGTCAACCGCGCGCACTTCTAAGGAGAGTTTATCGCTGAGGCGTGAAGACAGAACGAAGGCTGGCAGTTTATTATGCGACCTTTGCGCCTTCACGGATATGTTCGGCGTTTCCAAAATGAAAGGATCAAGCGATGGCCTTGCGAAGCATCACGGAAATAATCGGCGATCTCGGGAAACCGATTCCGCGCCGCTTGTTAAAAAGCAAAACTGTCGGCGGACAAAAAATCTATTTTCTGCCCTGGCACACGGCGGTCAAGTTTCTAGACCTCTATGCGCCCGGCTGGTCTTATGAGATTCGTCATGTGACAGGCATCGGCGGCAAACTCGTGCTCGTCTCGCGTATCTCTATCCTCTGCACCGAAGGCGTCGTTTATCGTGAAGCCACGGGTCAGGAAGATGAGGACGTGGATAAATACGGCGATCCCTCTTCTAATGCAGAGAGCATGTCGCTGCGGCGCGCGGCTGCGAAATTCGGGCTGGGGCTTCATCTCTACGAAGGCCCGCCACAGACCTGACTTGATGCAAGCGGTATTGGCCGGTCAGCAAACGCTCATCCTCACCCGCGTCTGCCAGAGGCGGCTGTCGCTGTTTGATCTCGCCCACGGCGGAGCGAGCAGGATGTTCGCAGGTGAGAGAGCGTGCTTTCTTTTGTGAAAGCATCCTCGTTGTGATGGAATGCGGGCAGAGGACAAGTCCTCCGCCCCTGTATTCTCTTTACTTTTCTTTCACATCGGCAAACGCCTGAACTACTTTGACCATCAGAGATGGCATCAGGCCACTGATCCCCGGTCGGGATGCATGAAGCGGGGAAGTTTTTCTTGTCCCTAAAAATTTTTAGAAGCGGCAGCATATCCTTTCCGGGATTGCCGGTAATAGATAACTGGGAAGCGATTCCCGTTCACACGCGGGGGGCAAAACCGAAGTTGCCCGAAAGCATGACAGATGAAAGATTACTAGCGGAAGCCGGTCGCGGCGACGAAGCTGCTTTTCTCGCGCTGTACGAGCGTCATCGCGACGGGGTATTCCGCTTCGCTTATCGCCTGCTCAGCTCAATGGAGTTAGCGGAAGATGTGGCGCACGATTGCTTCCTGAGCTTGCTCAAGCGACCCCAGAGCTTCGATCCGGCTCGCGCTTCTCTGAGAACTTATCTTCTCGCGGCGGCGCGCAATCTGGCGATGAAGCATTTTCGCGGAACGCGCGGCGAGGATGCGCTTGAAGATTTAGCGGATGAGCCGTTTGCCCACGAAAGACACGGGCCGCTCAGTCAATTGCTCGACGAAGAGTTATCACAGGAAGTCAGACGCGCGATTGACAATCTTCCACCGCTTCAGCGTGAGGCACTTGTTCTCTTTGAATACGAAGAATTGATGCTCTCCGAGATTGCTGCCGTGGTCGGCGCAGATGTCGGAACAGTGAAGGCTAGACTCCACCGCGCACGCCAGCGTTTGAAGAAACAGCTTGCGCCCTATTTCAAAAGCAGCCCGGAAGCAGCAGCCGTGGACGAGGTGTTGAAATGAGCGACGAAAAAGACACTCAACCACTTTCGATTTTCAGCCAGCGCGATGACTTGGGCGACGAGGCCATCCGTCTCGACGCCGATTCACCGGAGGATCAGGAACTCCGTGCCTTGTTCCATCGCTGGAGTGTGCCTGAAACGCCCGCGTCGCTCGACTCGCGCGTCATCATGACTTATCGCCAACAGATATTTTCCAGAGAAGGTTCCCCAGAAGAACGTCAGGAGATTTTTATGAAACATTGTTCGACCTGCCAGGAAGAGTTCGCCAACAAATTCAGCTTCTGCCCGGTTGA
>JACCVS010000160.1 GCA_013698055.1 Acidobacteriota bacterium | reverse complement strand
AATCCCGTCAAATGTATTACTTGATTCATTGCTCCTATATTTTACACTGACCGACGCTCATCTCACAGTCGTAACTCGAAGCCTAAAGCGTGATTAAGCTGCAACGTACCCTCTAACACGCTCAATGATGGTATCATCACGCCTCATGCGGCTTAGTCAGTAGTTAGATTGCTTTGTGGTTATGAACATACGGAAGCTGGCGATTGTTTGCATTGTCTCTTGGCTCCTTGGAGTCGCCGCGTATCTGTCTTCGTTGTACCTCATTTATGGGCAAACCGCTGGAGGGTCTGACCTCACGGCTGTCCTGTTCTGGTCGTTCACAGCCGCGCTTTTCGCCTTCGCTCTAATCTATCTGCCCATCATGTTCTTGCTGCGGCGGTTGTTGCGAGGTTACAAGCCAGTCGTCGCTTTTCCCGTGGTTGCCTCGTTGGGTTTCATCATCCCAACAGCCTTTATTCTTGGCAGGTTCTCAACCGATGGCTCCGGATTTCTTCGTTCGTTGATTAGTCCCGAGGCGGTGCTGTTCTACTGCATGTTCATTGCTGTCGGCGTGTCGTTCGGGTTAGGCTTCGTGTGGTGCTTTCGGAAGGGCGCAATCTAACAACGGCATGCACCCGACCGCGGATAGCGCGGCCTTCATCCGTGAGACTTGGATGCTTGTTTCATTGTGTGCGCGGCGGGTGATGCCGGGCGTTATGCTGGCACGCTTGGCAAACTTAGGTAAATCTTAATCAGAGGAGATGACCTATGGACTCAAAGTTTTTGCGCGCAGAAGATTTCGGAATCAGATTGGAAATCGTAGGTGGCCTTCCCATCTGGGAGCCATATCCAGTCTACAAGCATCAGAAAGCTGTTGACCGAATTCGCGCAACAATCGAAAGAGTTGCAGTTTCTTCTGAAGCGAGCGACGGCAAGCGCGAATGCCTTCATGTATCTGATGTTTATATTAGTTTCCCTGATGGCTCATTGAAACGGCCAGATATTTCTATTTTCTGTCGAGAGCCAGAGGAAGAGGAGTCCGCTATTAAACTTGTTCCAGAAGCAGTAATCGAGGTCATAAGCAAGGGGTATGAAGCAAAAGATTTAGAGATCGGGCCACGATTTTACTTGTCGCAAGGGGTTAAAGATGTAGTCGTATTTGATCCTTATACCTTAGTTGTTTTGCATGTCAGGAAAGACAAGGCTGCGCGGCATGTGTCACCGGTTGAGATAAGTCTCTCGTGTGGATGCCGCTGCATTGTGTGATTTTGAGAGTTGTCTTTCTCTGGCAGAGGCACAGTATAATGATTCACTCAACGCGACGCTTCAATAGCATTCTTCTCATGCTGCTTCCTCTGACTTCCGTGTTGCGGATTAATACCGAGGTCAAAATGTACACTTCGATTCATTATCTAACTCGACCTAAAATCCAGACTCTTCTTATCCTGCTGTTGTTTCTCTGTTCGGGTAGCATTGCGGCTCAAACTACAGGCGAAGATCAACTCGAAGGCTTCTGGACGGGAGCTTTCGTTAGAGACGGCGCGGTGCAGATTGTGAGCGCAGAGATTCGGCGTGAGGGCGATAAGCTGCGTGTCGAGATGGAAATGCCGGATCGTCCCTTCGCCGCGCCGACGATCAGTACAATCGAGCGCGACGCTAACGGGCATCTCCGGTTCGACACTATCTACGGCCCGGCGAGCGTCGCGCTCGACACAGTCTTTCTTGAGATGGTGGGAGATGTTGCTGAAAACACGCCTTCGTTGCGCCTGCATCTTAAGCGCAGTTTGCGTCCACCGATGCCGATCATCAGGACAGAGGAGATAACGTTTCGCAACGGAGACATAACCATTTCGGGCACGCTCGTGATTCCTGAAGGCGAGGGGCCGCATCCGGTGGCGCTGCAAGTTCATGGCCGAGGCTGTCAGGGTAGAGGTGCGTATTTGAGAAGAGCCAGAGTGCTGGCGCGCTACGGAATTGCGGGGCTGGCGTTTGATAAGCGAGGCGTGGGCGCGTCGAAAGGACGTTGCGAGAGCGCGACGATTGACGATGAGACAGGAGACCTGCTGGCGGCCATAGAGTTTCTCGCCAGCAGGCAAGAGATTGATCGCACACAGATCGGAGCTTTTAGTTCCAGCGCGGGCGGATGGATTGTGCCGCGCGCCGCCGCGCGCTCGAAAACGCCTCTCGCGTTTATCGTGACGATAGTTGGCCCCGCCACGAGCGTGCGCGAGCAGCAGTTGGATAACGCGCGTTACATCAGCCGCGATTTGAAGCTGAGTGCCGAAGACCAAAAACCGTTGATGCGCTATATTGAGTTGATGTTTGCCGAAGGCGACCCTGACGCGCAGTTTGCGGAGATGCGGCAATTGATCGCGCAGGGGGAAAAGACCGGATGGGCGAAGGAATTTCTGGACACGACGGATGTTGCCCTCTCTGCGAGTGAGATTAAAAATCTCTGGGTGCGACGTTTCAATTATGATCCCCGCGCAGACCTCAAGCGTATCCGCGTGCCGTTCCTGGCTTTTTATGGCGGGAGCGACCGGGTCGTTCCGCCTGACGAGAATGTG
>JACCVS010000509.1 GCA_013698055.1 Acidobacteriota bacterium | reverse complement strand
CACAAGTACGGAAGCCCTCCCGAAATGGAATTGCTGTTCGATGTTCGCCATCTGCCGAATCCATTCTTTGTGCCGACTTTGCGCGACCTTTCGGGACACGACAGGCGAGTGGTGGAGTATCTGAAATCAAAGCCCGAAGTCGAAGAGACGGTATACCGCTTCAACGATTTGCTCGAATATCTTTTGCCGCTTTACAAGCGCGAAGGAAAATCTTATGTGACTGTCGGCGTCGGTTGTACCGGCGGGCGTCATCGCTCGGTGATGGTGGCAAACGCGCTGGCGCGTCGCCTGCGCCGCAAGGGCTTTGCAGCGCAGGCCATCCATCGTGACGTGCGAAAGGCGAAACGCCGGACGGCGCAAAAGTCTGGGGCAAAAACTACTGTGAGTTCCATCAAGTAAGCGATTCGAGAAAATGCCATGACAGAGAATGCATCGGAAGTTGACGCGGGGCGAAACGTGACAGGCAGAGTTGGAGGCGTGATTGTAACTCACGGCCAACTGGCGAGCGAATTTCTGGCAGCAGCCGAGATGATCGTCGGCGCGGTCAAGCACATCGCAGCCGTCTCCATCGGCTGGCACGACGACGTTGAGTCCGCGCGCGGGGAAATTGAGCGCGCCATCAGTCGCGTCTCCGAAGGTCGCGGCGTCCTGATCCTGACAGATATGTTCGGAGGCACTCCCACCAACATCACCTCCATGTTTCTCGCAGAAGGCGAGGTTGAGGTAGTGACGGGCGTCAATCTGCCGATGGTCATCAAGCTGGCGAGCCAGATCGAGCCGGAATCTCTCACGGAAGTCGCCCGCCGCGTGCGCGATCTGGGACGCGAAGGTATTTATCTGGCTGGCGATCTACTCGCGCCGCAAAAGAAGAGCTAGATGATTGAGCGTCACGTCGTGATTACGAATCGCTTAGGGCTGCACGCGCGAGCGGCGGCGCTGCTG
Organism: Acidobacteriota bacterium; assembly: GCA_013698055.1. Lineage (GTDB taxonomy): Bacteria > Acidobacteriota > Blastocatellia > Pyrinomonadales > Pyrinomonadaceae > QHXM01. Next base: position 25,177 of record JACCVS010000509.1, on the reverse strand, counting down.
GTTCGCTCGGCGAACACGTTTCAAAGTGTCATCAGGCTTGAGCGCGTAGATGGAACGGCAACCGCGGATGCCAAGTCAATCTTGAGCGTCTTGATGCTGGCGGCATCTCGCGGCACGGAGTTGCGTGCGACGGCTGAAGGCGTGGATGAAGAACAGGCCATCAGCGCTGTGTGCGGATTGTTCGAGAATGGTTTTGGAGAAAATGAACGGTGAGTAGACGGCGTCGAAGGGAAGAGCAGGAAGAGCGTTGGCGCGGTCGCGGCGTTTCGGAAGGCGTCGTCGTCGGTCGCGTTCTGCGTATTTTCAACGGGACTCGCCAGGTCTATCACGCCACTCTCGATGAGAGTGATGTTGATCGCGAGACTCGTCGCCTGCGCGCTGCCATTCGACTTGCACGCCTACAGTTACTGGCGATTAAAGCACGCGCTGAAAAAGAGTTGGGAGTGGAGCACGCCTATATTTTCGACGCGCACCTGTTGATGCTCGAAGATCGCAAGCTGCTCGATGATGTTGAAAATTTTATCCGTGATGAGCGTGTGAATGCGGAGTGGGCTGTCAAGGTGGCGGCGGATCGGTTGCTCGCCGTCTATGCCGAAATCAAGGATGATTATCTACGTGAGCGCGGCTCGGATATAGAGGATGTGACACAGCGAATCCTGGTCGCTCTGAGCGGCGAAAAACCGGATTATCGAAAATTGACGGAAGACGCCATCATCGTCGCGGAGGATTTGTTGCCGTCGGCTGTGGCAGAGCTTGATTTCGAGCACGCGCGCGCTATCGCCACAGATGCGGGCGGCTGGACATCGCACACGGCGATTATCGCGCGCGGCTTGAGGATACCGGCAATCGTCGGTTTACGTGATCTTCATCGCCGCGCGCGAACGGGCGATACGGTCGTGGTGGATGCACAGCAGGGCATCGTCATCCTTCATCCATCTGAATCAACTGTCGAAGACTACAGGTCAATCACTTCAAACGGCGCGAGCGTTCGCTATCCTGTGAGTGAAGAGAAGCGCGGGCCTTTGCGAACGCTGGATGGAAAAGAGATCACGTTGCGCGCCAATGTTGAGCTGCCCGCAGAGTATGAAGATGTGCACAGGTTCGGCGCACACGGCATCGGGCTTTTCCGCTCCGAATTTTTATTGTCTCATAAGGGGCTGATGCCTTCCGAGGATGAGCAGTGTGAGGCTTATCAAGAGGTCGCAAGACTGGCGGGCGAGGACGGAGCGACAATCAGGCTCTTTGATCTGGGCGGCGAAAAGTTCGGGGGGGCGGTAACGGAAGTTGAGCGCAATCCTGCCCTTGGCTTGCGGGCCATTCGCTATAGTCTCCGCGAGGAGGGAGTCTTGCGGACGCAGGTACGGGCAATCCTGCGTGCGGCGGCGCATGGGAAACTAGACATTGTATTGCCTATGATTTCGGATGTGTCGGAGGTGCGACGAGCGCGCCGTCTCATAGAGGATGAGCGCGCGAGGCTTGAAAGTGAAGGAAAGGAAACCGGCCCAATCAGAATCGGTGCGATGATCGAAGTGCCGTCAGCTGTCATGACCGCAGACAAGATGGCGAAGGAAGTTGATTTCTTCAGTCTCGGCACGAATGATCTGGTGCAATATCTGCTGGCGGTGGATCGCGGAAATGAAGCAGTCGCCGATTGGTTTCGCTCGCTTCACCCGGCAGTCCTGCAAAGCATTGAGCGCACGCTCGATGCTGCGCGCAAGGCTTTCATCCCGGCAATCGTTTGCGGCGAGATGGCTTCCACCCCTGCATATGCTGTCGTCCTCATCGGTCTCGGCGCGACTAATTTGAGCATGACACCTTCTTCGATTCCTCGCGTGCGGCGCACAATCGAAGGTATCGAATTCGCAGACGCTCATCAGATTGCCCTGGAATGCCTGGAATGCGATACGGCGGACGATGTGGAGGAACACGTGCGTGTCCGATTCTCCAAGAATTGGCCACACCTTTTTCCGCCAAAATCCTTGCCAGCGCCCAGAGATGCAGAGTAATATCAATGTGCTGAATTAAGCTCCGTTTGCTCCGGAGTTTAGCCGGTCGCAAGCTACCGTCAATCCGAAATAATCGGAAAATTTTTCAAACTTACGACGCGCCTTTACTGTGTGTCGCCTTGCAAATAGAGGTTTCCCAAACATCCGGTGAAAAGATGAAGCGAGACCGCTTACGTACCCTTCGCGTGAGCCGGAAGAAGAGACGCAATGCAAGCAGCATTATCTTGCTGTTCGCATTGGTGTCGCTCGTTCTTTCCGGCCTTTTAACGCTGGCAAATTTCTCTGGAACATCAGCCGCCGGAACTATGCAACTGGTGCGGCTGAACGTCACCACAGATGGCGGATTCGTGCGGATAGAGATAACCGCCGATGGCTCGTTTGATGATGCGAGCGTCGAGCATTATTCACGTGGTCGTCAGACAGTGTTTCGCATTCGCGGCGCACACTCGCTTCTCAAACAGAGTTACGAGATTAACGAGGTGCTGGCGCGCGAGGTGCGGACGATTTCGGGTGAGCGCAACGGCGAGCCTTACGTTGATCTTGTAATTTCCCTCGGAGAGGGCGCGACGGTCGCGCAGAAGAAGAGCTTCAACCGTTTGGTGATTGGCGTCGCCTCAGATTTTGCCCGCCTGCGTCGCCCGCGCGTACCTGCTGCCGGGGACGTTGCGAAGAAGAGCATTGAATCAATTGCTCCTCACGCCGTCAATTCTACTGCTTTACCTGCGAGGAGAGAGTCGCTTGCCGCCGCCGCGCTAATTCCGGGGAGTACGAACATCTTCCCGGCGGTTAATTATCCCATCGCAGAAATACTCGCGACGCCAGCGCTCGGGCCTGTGCCCCTGCTTGCTTCTTCCGCGCCGCAAGCACTCTTTCGCGGTCGCACGATCTGGAACAACTTTCCCGGCTCATCATTTCAGCTCTCGCGCTTTAACACATCCGGATTCCTGCCGATGTTCTTCCTGCCGCAGAACGGCACTGCCAGCGCGTCGCAGCCCATGTCCATGAGTTTCATTCGCACTGAGCTTGACCCGCCCGGCGCACTGCGCGGAGTGTGGGTTCCCGGCACGACCGCTTCGGAGAGAGATGAAGTCGGAGGCCGTGTGATGGGTCCCGGGTACTTACGTCCCTCAATTCAGCTTGGCGCGGCTTATGGCGACAACTATTTCTACCGCTCTGCTACCGGAAGAAATCTGGGCGTCTTCACTCTGGCTCCGCGCATAGAATATGAGATTATGGGAGTTGAGCGCGCCATGCGCCTCGCTTATGAGTCGCGGCTGCGGCGTCTTTCAAACGGCAATTGGGTGAACGGGCACACGTTTGATTTCGACGGGCGAATTGACGTGACTTCCTCCCTGCGCTTAGCTTTACGCAATCACTTTGTGCGCTCTCCGTTTGATTCGCGTGAATTTGATCCGGCGGGCGAGGTCTATATCTTTGGCGACACCTTCAATCGCAACGATGTCGGAGCGCGGGCCGAATATCAACTCAACGACCGCAGCCGTCTCGCGCTCGACGCTGCTTACAACATCGTGCGGTGGAGCGAAGACCACATTGCCGGAGCGCCGCTCTTCATTGATTATGACGACTTGTCCGGCGGCATTTCTTACGAGCGCGACATCTCTGAGGACACAGTCGCGACTGCCAGCTTTACTTTCAGCAAGGGCATTACGTACGCTCCCTTAAGGCCGCAGTTTGACGGTCTCGGTAATAACAGGCGTTACCACTTTCAAATCGGCGGGCGCACGCAGGTTTCTGAAACAAGCGGCATGGCCTTTCGCATCGGGTACGAAAGGGACGATTTCAGGAATGCGCCTGACGCTAATCAGTTCAGCGGCCTGACCTTTGATCTGCGTTTCCGGCGAAATTTAACGGAAAGTACAAATTTTGAGCTGTCGGCTCTGCGAAAAACGCAGGTTTCGGCGTTTAATCTAGAAGGAGGCAACGCGCGTCTCCTGTCCACGGGCGGATCGGCTCGCTTTGAAACGGCTCAGACGGAGAACCTAAAATTGGCTTTGGGCGTTAACTATCAACAGTTAGGCTTTCCAATAGCGATTGTTCCGGGTTCGACGGCGAGCGGCGGAATATTCATCGGCCAGTTCGCGGGCGAACGCCGCAAAGACCATTTGTATGGTTTTTCGCTCGAAGCTGCTTACCGCTTCAGCGATTTGTTAAAGACTCGCTTGGTTTATAATTTTTCGCGCAGGGATTCGACAATCCCTGTCTTTACGTTCAACCGCAACCGTCTTTCGCTGGTTTTTGAAGTCGGACGACGCAACGAAGTTAAGGGTCGCCCGTTCTAATCCGGCACAAATCACACGCGACGAGCAACGCCATTGCCCGGCAATGCTTTTCGCTTCACCAAACAGGGCTAGGAATTTGAGTGCATTATGAAGAAAGTTTTATTCGTCCTTGCCATTGCGCTGGCCTTCAGCGCGCAGGGGATAGCGGCGCGAACGCAGTCAAACAATATCGTGCCTGCGAGCGCTGACAAAGAAACCCCAACCAAAATCGAGGATAAAGCCAATCCTGCGAACGATCCCAGGAATAAGAAGAGTAAAAAGCAGGGCAAAACTGCTACTCCTCCGACGACCGCCGCTGCGACGCCTCTGACGCCGGATAATTCTGATGCAGCTACAAGCGATGCTCCGTCTAAAACGATGACGAGCGTCCCGAACGGCACGCCCGCCTCAAACGCTGCCGCAGGCGAAGAGCCGAAAGCAAATCCAGCCACAAATTCATCTGGCGCTACGCCGCTCCCGACAAGCATTTATCGCGTCGGCGTCGGCGATGTCCTGGACATTCGCCTGCTCAACGCTCAGGGTCGTGAATCAACTTTGTTCAGCGTAATGGCTGGTGGGCTGCTGGAATATCCGCTCGCAGGCGATCCGGTTCCGGTCGCAGGACTGACGACCGACGAGGTTGACGCTCGCCTGACTTCCCTGATCAAGCTCTATGAAAACCCGCAGATCGTCGTCAACGTGCGCGAGTATGCGAGTCACACTGTCATCGTGGCGGGTCTGGTCAACGATCCGGGAACGAAAGTGCTGCGACGCGAGGCCATGCCTCTTTACGTGGTTTTGGCCGAAGCACAGTTAAAGGCCGAAGCCGGTCGCGCTTCGATCATGCGGGCGGACGGCCAGAGTCTGGACGTTAACCTCTCGGACTCGAAAGCGACGACAACACTGGTTCTGCCGGGCGACGTGATTACGATCACGGCTCCGCCGCCAGCACCGCCACAGTTCTTCTACGTCGGTGGGCAGGTCGCTTCGCCGGGACAGAAAGATTTCCATGTCGGTCTGACATTAACACAGGCTGTGCTTGCCTCCGGCGGCACAACCCGGTTTGCCGGAAGCAAGGTCAAAGTCTCGCGGCAGGGCGCAGATGGAAGGTTAGTGACGACCGAGCACAATCTGAAACAGATTGAAGCCGGAAAAATTCCTGACCCGGTTTTGCAGCCCGGAGATCGTTTGGAAGTCGGTCGCGGAAGCTGGTAGATAATCGGTAAATGGTGAACGGTCAATAGGATTGTTTTTCTCTGTTCACCATTTACCATTTACTGCTCACCGTTGTATCATGCGACGCATTCAAGTCTGACGCCTTACTTGGTCGGCAGACGCAACCCTTTAAGGTGCCGACAGAATTTTTATTGAATATTTTATCGTCACGATTGCCCCTACCTGCCGGAGGTTTTTAACTTGATTATGCGAAATAAATTTGGCGCTATGGCGCTTATGGCGGCGCTTCTGCTTGCGCCATTCTCGCCAGCCTTCATGACGGCGAATGCCCGCACTGCAATTCAACAGGAAGATATTCCGTCAGACGCCGAGCAGGCGATGTTCACGAAAGGTCAGAACCTGTTCAACCAGGGGCGCTATGATCAAGCCGCCACCGTGCTTCAGGATTTTCTCAAGACCTACCCGCGCAGCATCATCTCAGACTTGACGCTGCTCTGGCTTGGACGCTCCTTCATGCAACTTGGTAAATTAACGGACGCCGAGCAGGTCGGACAGCGCCTGCGCGCCATCAAGGACACGCCATTTGCCGACATTTATGAAGGCGAACTGGAAACCGCGCGTGCCGAAATTGGCACGCGCCCCGTTACGCCGCCCGGCAATAGCAAAGCACCACTGATCGCTAAAACTCCTGACAGACGGTCAGCAGACAGGTCTCAGGTTACTAGGCAACCCATACCTTTAGCCACTCCAACGCCGACGCCCGTCGCGCGCCTTGCGAGAAATAATTCGGCCATCAAACCACCGTCGAGCAGGCAGGCACCGCAGACCATTGCTGGCAATACGGCTTCACCCAACACAGGCACTGACGGTGGGAAAACCGTTCCGGTGGCGCGTCGCATCGATCCGCCGCCAACTTCGACTCAGACTGAAGTAGCTCAAAACAATGTTTCGTCGCCAACGCGTCGTGGCACAAATCGCAACCGGCGTGTTGAGCCGAAGCAACCTCGAACACAGCCTGAACCATCTGCTGGGCAGAGCGTGGCTAGTTCCGCCAATGTCAGGAATCCGCCTGTTCGCAATCCGGTTCGCACACAGCAACCCACACAAACCCGAACTGAGTTGGCCGCCAACAATCCTCCGCGAACGAATCCGCCCGTTATCCCTATCGTTCGCCCAACTCCTGCGATGATTTCAAGGGCTACGGATTCAAACCCGACGACGCCAATTGAGACTTCATCCGGCATTGGTTCGATGACCTCAACGCCATCTAATATTTCTGCGCCCCCGGAAAGCGGGTTGCCGCAGAGCGGTGGATTGAGCATCACGGTCAGGCAAGTCCCGAATCTTGTGCTCGCGCTCAGGAGCAATTCGGAGTTCGCTCAACCGGGGCAGAGCATCCAATTGCCGTTGACGGTGAGAAACACCGGAAACAAGGCGGATCAATTCCGGCTTGAGACGGATTTGCCAGCCGAGTTCCAGCCGACATTCAATCTGGTGCAGAGCGGTGCAGGCGCGGAACTTCCTGTTCTCGTCACTCCACAACTTGCGCCCGGTGCAACTGCCGAAGTGACATTGAATTTGCGCGTGCCGGAAACTGCATCTGACGGACAGCTTCTAAAATTCTACGTGCGCGCTGCTTCACAGGCGGATTATCAAATTCTGAAAGTTGCGGATGGCTCAATCAATGTCGTCGCAGCTTCTCTGGCCGGTGTCTCAAACGTTTCGGAAACTTCGGTTATGCCGGGCGAGACTTTCACGCAAACCATCGCTATCCGCAATGCGGGCAGCTCACCCGCGCGGGGAACTCGCGCCGATTTTGTCCTGAATCCCAATTTCGAGTTGGTCAGCGCCAACCCTGCTCCGATCAACTATGATCGCGCCTCGCGCACGGCCATTTGGAGCCTGGGAGATTTAGGCGCGCGCAGCACGCGCGACATTTCCGTCACGTTGCGCGCTGTGCCCGATGCTTTAGCTAATACGAGTACGATTGGGCGCGGCGCTTTACGTACGCAATCGCTGCCATTCGGCTCAAATTTCGACAGCCCCAGCATGACGGTCGGAAAAGTGCCGAAGGTGCGCATTGACGCCGTCTCCGTTGGCCTGACGACCACGCCGGGCGACACCGTTTACATTCCCTTCATAGTTCGCAATCCCGGCAACGCTTCGGACTCTTACGAACTGCGCGTGACAGCGCCCGGCGCTCCGCAGGCGACAATCTATGCCGATACGAATGGAGATGGACAACATCAAGCGGACGAACCCGTGGTGGGGCAAACCGCGCAGCTCAATGCGCGCGGCGGGCAATTTCCACTGTTGCTAGGCGTACAGATGCCTGCGAGCACACCTGACCGCCAGCAGTTTTCCTATAACGTCGTCGCGCGCTCGCTTCTGAGCAATCGTGAGGCAAGCGAGGCCAACACCGTCTTGACGGTGGCGACGCCTCGCGTCCGCGTCCGCACAGAGGAGATGACAGACACGGCTGCCGCCGGCGACTCGATTTTTTATCGTCTGGTACTCGTCAACGAAGGCAGCGGCCTTGCTAAGAATCTGACGGTGGTCGAAACCTTGCCCGACGCTTTGGAATTCGTCAACTCCGATCCGGCTCTAAGTGCCCAGGACGCTCCCGGCGCGTCGCAGCGCTTTACGTGGCGAGTAGCAGAGCTTTCGCCGGGAGACACGGCGGTGCTGCGCGTTGCCATTCGGTTGCGCCCGAATCTACCGGCGGATGCGACCCTGACGACACGGCACACGCTCAGCTATCAGGACACGAACAGGAATAACTATACGGGCCAGTAAAGTGGTTCGGTATCAAGCAGACATTGCAACGAAGGGGCGGCGCTTCTCAAGAGAGCCGCCCCTTCATATTGCGGAAGAACGAGTATGAAGAAAGCGGTCGCGCCGGGGATGAAAGCGCCTCTCACAACTCTTCTCATTGCCAAGTCAATTATCGAATCTCTCTTCGTCGGCGCGCTTGCGATTGGTTTTTACCTGACAGCCTTCACACCTTTTTTTCGTGGCACACTTGATAAAGCAGATGCACGCCACGTCTATGGCTGGGTGGTCAGTCAATCTGAGCCGCAAACACGTGTTGAAGTGCAGCTCTACATTGATGGGCGCTTCGCGGGCAGTCGCTCGGCTGATGTCTCGCGACCCGATGTTAAAGCGGCGGGGCGCGCCGAAGATGAGAATCACGGCTTCTCCTTCGACACTCCGCCCCTCTCCGCAGGCCAGCATGAAGCGCGCGTCTACGCTGTTCACATGAGCGGCGAAGGCCAGCGCCGCACTTTACAGCTTATCGGTAAGCCCTTTTCATTCAACATCACAAAAGATGAAGCAAGACCTACAGTCTCTAAACATCTAAATCCAGAAAAGTAGAGAATGTACGAACATTGTTAATTTTAGTGCTGTACGTGTTGAACAACGGTTTGCTATAATCCCCGAGCCTTGCAAGAGAGCAGGTCGGGCGGTCGCTGCTACGAGCCTTTCGGGGCTTGGAGGAGAGGAAAGTCCGAACACTATAGGGCAGCGAGCCAGCTAACGGCTGGGCATCGGGCGAGAAACGGGCGGCTTTATTGCCGAAAGTCCTTGCCGGATGACGACAAGTGCAACAGAGAACAGACCAGCCAGCGGGTCGCAGGCGCTTTTCGGAGTGTCCGTGATTGCGGGTGATGGGTGAAACGGTTGCGGTAAGAGCGCACCGGCGTCTGGTGGTAACACCGGCGGCCAGGCAAACTCCTCGCAGTGCAAGACCAAATAGGGAGGCGTCAAACAGGGCTGCCCGCCCGATGCGTGCTGTCACAGGCGCGCTACGACCTCCGGGTAGGTCGCTCGATCCAACTGGCGACGGTTGGGCTAGATGAATGATCGCCGCTTCGGAGTATTCCGGAGAACAGAATTCGGCTTACAGACCTGCTCTCGTCTTGCATGGCGTATTTTGGACTCACGTTATCAGGGGTTAGTTTTCCAATCGAAATCTTAAGGGAAAGGCACACAAAGAGAGATGGCAAACCGGAAAGGGGTTTTCATCGGCGCATACGTGCCCAATCAACTCAAAGAGGCTTTACAACAGCGTGCCAAGTCCGAGCATCGCACGCTCTCGCAGGAGATCACGCGCATTTTAGAGGAAGCGATTAAGGGCAAGCGGCTGCCGCCCGGCTTCATTGATCGTCGCGCCGAGACTACAGGCCCGCGCCGTCGCACCACAGACCCTGCGACGCGCCGTCGCGACGGCGACGTGCCTCACATTTCTTCTGATCGTACTTCCGGCGACGACTGACAGCCCGGAAATTTTCATCCGCATTCCAGCTTGCGGCGCGCGCCTCTCACGTTTGAGGGGCGCGCGTCGCATTTTATATTTCAATTTGCTACACTTTATTGAAACTTCGTGGCATCGCGCTTGCGGCGAGCAAAGTAAAAAGCTGTGCAGGAGTGAGCTTGAAACTTCCAATCATCCTCGGCATTTTAGCCGTAATATTACTACTCATTTATCTTCGCCTGAGACCTTTCATCAGGATGGCGAGGCAGATGCTGGGCGTTGCGCGCGATGTCAATCGTGTGATGAAGCAGGAACCCGTCACCTCCTCGACTCAGAGCGGCGGCACAGGTGACAGGCTTGTGCGCTGCAATTCTTGCGAGACGTGGATACCAGCATCACGTGCGATCAAGCTTCGTTCCTCAAACGCTTCCTACTGCTCTCACGTTTGTCTCGAACGCGCCGCAGAGGGCAGTAAGCGCAAAGCTGCTGGCTGATGGCTCAATGTCTAGCTGCCTTTGATTGTCCGCTCTTTACGGCTTACTTTCTACTGTTCTTTCACTTCTTCCGGTAAAGAATTTCCCGCCTCGCGAACTGCTCTATCCGTGTCTGTGAAAAAGAGCATCAGCATTCCTGCGACGAAAAAGATGATGAGAGAAAGAATTGCCTGCCTGTAAGAGTTCGTCATGCTGACGACGATGCCGAAGATAAGCGGCCCGAGCCATGACGTGCCGCGCTCGGAGATTTCGTACATGCCGAAGAAGGAAGCCTCGCGGCCTTTGGGGATCATGCGTGAGAACAGAGAGCGTGAAAGCGCCTGCGAGCCGCCCAGCACAATCGCAATCGCCGCAGCCATCACCCACGCCTGCGTGATTGTATTAAGAAAGCCGTAAGCGTAAATGACGATTCCAGACCAGAGCAGAAGCGATAACAGGATAGCTTTCTTCGTCCCCATCGCTCTGGATATCCTCTCGAACAATAAGGCTCCTCCAAAGGCTGCGAACTGAACCATCAATATTATTCCCAGCAGAAAAGATCGGTCGGGCGCAAGACCGCGCGAGATGAAAAGCTCCTGCTCCAAAAAAACTCCCGCCATGACGATGATCGTCTGGATACCATCGTTGTAAAGCAGATAGGCCAGTAAAAACCTGAGCGTGTGACGCAGTTTGCCAAGCTCGCGGAAAGTCTTGAGCGTCTCGGAGAATCCGATGCTCAGATAGCTTTTGCCGCGGGGCAGTCGCCTGGCCGCTCCACGCACCTTCAGCCGCGTAAAAGTCAGAAGCGCAAACCCGCCCCACCAGAGTCCGGCAGAGAGAAGGGAAACGCGAACTGCGAGATTGACAGTCTCGCTATTACCCTTGCTTTGCGCCCAGATCACCAGTCCGAGATTCAATGCCAGCAGCAAGCCGCCGCCAAGATAGCCGAGCGCAAACCCGCGACTCGACACCTGATCGCGCCGGTCTTCAGTCGTAATTTCGGGAAGGAAGGCGTTATAGAGAACCAGAGCAGCGCCGAAGCAGAGATTAGCGATGATGAAGAGCAGACCGCCGATGATGTAGAGGTTGCCTGTGATGAAGAAAAGCAGGCAAGTAGTAGCAACGCCGGTGTAGCAGAAGGTAGCCATCAGGCGTTTCTTCAAATGCGAATAGTCGGCAATCGCGCCGAGGACAGGCAGCAGAAAAGCCTGTAAAAAGACAGAGACGAAAACGCAAAATGGAAAGAACGCTTTCGCCGTCACCGAGCCGAACGGGCCGAGGTCAATCACCCTACCATTCTCGCCGACAAGGCTCTGCGCGAGTCCGGTCAGGTAAATGCCGAGTAGAGTTGTAGCGACTGTGGTGCTAAACGCGGAGTTTGCCCAGTCATACATCAGCCAGCCGAAAATCTCTCGCTTGTCGTTTTTGTCGCTGCGAGGGGGTGTGGAGCTTTGAGCATCCCGGCTTGCTTGGGTCTCACGCTTGTCGGAGGTTGTTGGCTTGTTCATCGGGTGTGATTACTTCCTCTTGTGAGGACTTCGACGATGGAAGGCGCGATGTCCACCAGAGTACGCACGCGGGCTGCGATGTTTTTCTGGTGCTCGCCCCAGATAAGCGTCGGCACAGGATTGAGCGTGTGGTTGCGAGTTGAGAGGTCTTCGATGTTGCCGTGATCGCTGGTCAAAAGAACAGTCGTGCGCTTGAGATCGAGTTGCGAAAGCAGATGGCGCACAAAGCGCGCGAGGTTGACGAGGACGATGCGCGCAGCTTCCATGTCCTGCAAGTGCCCAATTTTGTCCGTGATGAAATATTCGTAAAGCGTGAAGCGATGTTCGCGCGCGATTGAAGCGAGAATCTCAGCCGCCTGCTCGGGACTATACAGAGAGATGGGGAGGCCGTGCTCGATCAACATCTGATTGGTGTAGTCCTGGAACACTGCGCGCCCGGCCAATAAATCACCCAGATTGCGAAAACTCATTCCGGCTGCTTCGACAGCGACGGTGGTAGCAGAGACCCAGCGCGGGCGGGTCGCAAAAAATCGTGGCGTGTAGGCATTAGCAAAAGTATTGGGAGCGATGCCCGCGCGCTTGAGCTGAAGAAAAATTGAATGCTCGCTGATAATCTCGCGCAACGCTTCGTTGGGAAAGCCCTGCTTGTGATAGCCGAGCGCAGCGGGCGCGTTCACGCCGGTCAAAATCGTCGTCTGCCCTGATGCGCTCTGTGGCCGCCCTTCAACTCCCAGACACGCATCGGTTCTTACGAGACTTCCATCAAAAATAATCTCCGGGACTTCATCCTGGAAAACGCCGAGCGGCGCGGCATCCATCAATCCATCAAGAGGATTGTGCGCCCCACGGGTCCCGATTCCCAGGCCATCAACGAAGAAGAGAAGAACGGACATGTGGCGGGATGAATAACACTAATAAGAGTCCAAAGTCCAACGTTCAATGTCCAAAATCTTAGAGGTTCTCGCCTTTTGACTTTAGACATTGGATATTGGACTTTGGACTGCTTTTAGCCTGATGTTGAAAGTTGTGCCGTGTCCTGGTTGGCTGTCGAAGGTGATCTGGCCGTTGTGCAGTTGCACGGCGCGGAAAGCTTGCGCGAGGCCGATGCCGTTTCCGCCCGCCTTGGTCGTGTAATAGAGATGAAAGATGCGCTCGCGCGCTTCCGCCTCAATGCCAGCGCCGTGGTCTGTGATGGAGATAAGCACGCCGCCAGAGCCGTCATTGGCGGTGGAAACGAGAAGCCGCCCGCCGTTCTCCATCGCCTGAAAGCCGTTGATGACGATGTTGAGAAAAGCCTGCTTGAGCAAATCTGCATCGCCTGTAATCTTCGGTAAGTCAGGCTCGAACGAGCGCCAGACGGTTGAGCCGCGCGCCTCGGCTTCAGGCGCAGCGAGTGCGATGGTCTCTTCCAGTACCTGATTCACGTCGAGTGGACGAAGGTTGATGCGCGGGGGGCGCGTGAAATCAAGAAATGTTTGGACGACGCGGTCGAGGCGTTGAATCTCCGAAGTCAGAATGTCCAGTTGCGGGCGAGCATCGTCAGCGGCGGGGCTAATTCTTTGTAGCTTCGAGCGCAGCAGTTCCAGATGAATGACCATCGCGTTCAGGGGGTTCTTAACCTCGTGCGCGATGCCGGAAGTGATGCGCGCGAAATCCACGAGCCGCTCCGAATAGTCCAGTTGTGATTCGAGCTTTGCCACCGTCTCACGGTCATGCAATGAGACGAGCGCGCCGACGACCTCTCCGCGATCCTTAATCGGCTGAACTGAAGCGACCACAGGACGGGGCGAGTTCCCGTTCGTCGCCGGAAGCGTAATTGGGGATGATATCTCACTTGACGTGAGCGCGTTTCGCGTAAGCAGGACGAGCGGATGCTCCGCACCGACGATCTCGGTTAGCGTGCGCCCTTCCATCGGCTGCTCGGAATTGAGCAGAGCCTCGACGCCGGGACTGGCAAGCATCACGCGTCCGTCGGCGCTAATGAGCAACAACCTCTCCTGAAGGTTTTGGAGAATTTGTTGCAGCCCGCCTCGCGCTTCGCGCAATTGGGAGCGGTCGCCTGCAATCTGGCGACTCAGATGCTCAATCCGGTCGGCGACGGTTTCAATGTCTGTTCCTTTTATTCTCTCGCCCTGTGGCCGGGAAGAAACCCCGACTTGTCCCTCTTCAAGCTGGGCGATAGAGGATGTGATAGCGCGCAAGGGAGCTGTTATCAACCGTGCAGAGCTGATGGCAATGAACGTCGCCGCCGCGATTGCCGCGAGAGCCAGAAGCAAATTCGTGAGCAAGCTCTGCCAGACCTGATTACGAATCGGCTCGACGGAAACTCTCAGACGCACGCGCGCGAATTCCTGACCGCGATAGAGAAGCGCACGCGAATATTCATATTGTGTTTGATCGCCGGAAAAAATCTGACGCAGGCGCGAGAAGACAGAAGCATTTGCCAGATTTTCAAGCGCGGGTAGCCGTTGACCAACGGCGCTTTCCGGGACTTGCAAAAGAGGCTCTCCCGCTTGATCTTCGATGACAAGGGAAGTAATCGGAGCGCCGCGCTTGACGACGGCTTCAGCAAAAGTGCGGGCAAATTGAGATTCGCGTATGGCCTGCTGCGGCGGATCGTTCGGTGCGGCGACGATTGCGCCCTCTGCGGCTGTTGCAGCCTGAAGAGAGACTCGTTCGGCCTGATCTCGAAGGCTTGAGACGAGCGAGCGCGTCAATTGAGCGATGTTGGCAGAGATGAGGACGAAGGAGACGGTGGCGACCAGCAGTGTGATAAGCGCGATCTGACGACGCAGGAGCGCGCTGCCGCCACTCATACCTGCTCGCCCGTCCTACGTTGAAGCTCCGGCTCGTGAGAATAGGCGAGATTGGTATCGGGCATCTGCCCTCGCTCGCGGTAAAGGCGCAGCTTGTTATGCAAAGTCTTCAAACTGATGCCGAGAAGCTCTGCCGCGCGCGTCTTGTTGTTATCCGTCTTCTGCAACGTCCGCATAATCATCTGCCGCTCGACCTCCTCGATGGGCGTACCAACGGGGAGCGACAAAGTGTCCTCACTGCGCACGCGGGCGCGCTGGTCAACCGGATATGGCGCGAGATGATGACGCTCGATCTCTTCGCCTGAGCAGATGATGACGGCGCGCTCGATGGCGTTTCGTAGCTCGCGAACGTTGCCCGGCCAGGTGTGAGATTGCAAGACCTGAAGGGCGGATGGAGCCAGAAAGCGAGCGGGACGTTTATGCTTCTCGGCAAGCTGCGTGATGAGATGCTGCGTCAGGAGCGGGAGATCATCTTTCCGGTCGCGCAGGGGCGGCATCTCGATCATGATAACATTGAGACGATACAGCAGGTCTTCACGCAGACCACCGATGCTGACGGCTTCCTGCGGATTCTTGTTTGTAGCGGCAAGCAGGCGCACATCAATGGGAATCTCCTGCGTGCTGCCCAGACGCCTGAGCACACGCTCTTCCAGCACGCGCAAGAGTTTCGCTTGCAGGAGAGTCGGCATCTCCGCAATCTCGTCGAGCAGGAGCGTGCCCCCATGTGCCAGCTCGAAGCATCCCTGACGACGCGAAGCCGCGCCTGTAAAAGCGCCTTTCTCATGCCCGAACAGCTCGGATTCCATCAATGTTTCGGGAATCGCTGAACAGTTAATGGCGACAAACTGTGCGTTATTGCGCGGACTGAGATTGTGAATCGTGCGGGCGACGAGTTCCTTGCCAGTGCCGGACTCGCCCGTGATGAGGACTGAGGCGGAAGACGGAGCGACCTGTTCGATCAAGTGATAAATCTGGCGCATCGGCTCGGATTTGCCGACAAGCTCGCCGAACGCACCACGATCTCGAAGCTGGCGTCGAAGCGCCTCGTTCTCGCGCCGCGCCTCTGCATACTCGACTGCGCGCTCCACGACGAGGCGCAGCTTCTTCATGTCAATCGGCTTCTCGAAGTAATGGTACGCGCCCTCTTCCTGAATGGCGCGCAAGGCCATCTCGACGGAGCCTTGCCCGGTCAAGAGGATGACAGCCATCTCCGGGTAACGGAGGCGAATCTCCTTCAAGAGACCGAAGCCATCCATGCGCGGCATTAGAATGTCTGTGATAACGACGGAAGGGAGAAACTCTTCGGCTCGCTTCAGGCCGTCAACTCCGTCCGCCTCCGCTACGGTCTCGTAACCTTCGGCAGCCAGCAAATCGCGCAAGCCCTCGCCCGCAGCCTTTTCGTCATCAACAATGAGAACACGACCCTTCGCCATGTGGGAAAGTTTAGCACAGACGAGAGAAGTTAGAGGTCAGAGTCAACGGCAGTGGTCAGAGGTTAGAGGTTAGGTGTCAGGTAATTTTTCTAACCTCTAATCTCTGACCACTAACCTCTGCCTGAGTAGTAAGCGACGATGGCGCGTGTCAGGGCGGGAATTGTGTATTCGCTGGGCATGATTTCTGTTCGCAGGTTGTATTCGCTGGCGGTGGCAGCCGTGATGTCGCCGATACAGGCAACCGCTATGCCTTTGAGCAGTTGGCTCAAATCCGTCGTGTCGAAGAGTTGGGCGAAGTTGACGACCGTTGAAGAACTGGTAAATGTGATGCAGTCAACAGCGCCGCCCGCAAGCATCGCTTCGACGCGGCCACGCTCGGAGGTTTGTGGCCGGACGGTGCGATAGGCAGGAACAACGTCCACACGCGCGCCCATGTCTTCAAGCGCGTCGGGCAGGTAATCACGCGCGATTGCCGCACGTGGAATGAGGAAATTAAGGCGTTTAAGTCCCTCACGCCCGCCGACATAAGCCTCGATAGCAGTGAAAGCGCCTTCGGCTTTGAACTGTTCGGGGACAACGTCAACGTGGACGCGAGCTTCACGCAGGCGAAGCGCGGTCGCTTCACCGATAGCGCAGACGCGTAACTCGTCAAGCTCGCTCACATCAACCCCGCGAGTCTCTATGCGGCGAAGAAAATAATCAACGCCGTTGACGCTCGTGAAGATGAGCCAATCGTAGCCATACAAATTTTCGATAGCTTCATCGAGTAGCGCATAGCTCTCAGGCTCGACAATCTCGATGGTAGGGCAACTGACGACGCGCGCTCCCAATCGCTCAAGGTCGGAGGCGAACTCAATTGATTGCGCACGCGCGCGCGTGATGACGATTGTGCAACCGGCAAGAGGTTTTTCACCCTCTTGTTCTGCTACGGGAGAAGTTTGTGGTGGCGAATCCGTCATACAAAATATGTGGAATGCAAGGCTTATTTCCTGCCTGATTGCTTGCGTATTAGGACGAAACCCTGCTCCTAAATGGTTATCGCTCGGAGCAACGATTCCGCTCCGCGCTCGCGCAGATGTTGAGCAAGCTCGCTGCCCAGTCGTTCGGCATCTGATGCTGCGCCTTCAAGCGAGTCGCGGATGATACTTTCGCCGGAGATTTCAGCAACCAGCCCTTCCAATCGCAAGTGATGATCTTGCACGACGGCATGGGCTGCGATGGGTAGCAGGCAGCCGCCGCCGAGCGCGCGCAGCAGAGCGCGTTCAGCCGTGCAGGCCGCGCGCGTTTGCGAATCGTCGAGCAGCGAGAGGATGCTCACTGTCTCTTCATCATCGCGGCGTGTTTCAACGGCGAGCGCACCCTGACCGACAGCCGGGAGCATTTCTTCGATCTCGATGGAAGCAGTGATTCGATGCGCCAACCCGAGACGCCGCAACCCAGCCGAGGCCAGAATTATCGCATCGTACTCGCCCGCGTCCAGCTTTCGCAGTCTCGTATCAACGTTGCCGCGCAATTCTTTGATTGCAAGATCAGGACGAAGATGTTTCAACTGCGACAGGCGGCGTGGGCTGGATGTGCCGACTACGCAATTTTCCGGCAGATGCTTGATCGAAGGTTGCTCGATTGCCGATTCTTCACGCAACACAAGCGCATCGCGCGCGTCTTCGCGCTCGGTGATTGCAGCAATCGTTAGCCCTTCTGGCAGTATCGTCGGCAAATCTTTCAGCGAGTGAACTGCTAGATCAATTCGCTTAGTGAGCAAAGCTTCTTCGAGTTCTTTGGTGAAAACTCCCTTGCCTCCAATGACGGCAAGCGGCGCATCTTTCATCACATCGCCGGAAGTTTTGATAACTTCGATGGAGATTTGCTTGAGCGGGTGTAGCTGGTTGAGACGCTCCCTGACCCACTCAGCCTGCCAGAGCGCGAGTTTCGAGCCACGGGAGCCGATGATGAAACAGTCTTTCATACCAGATGTCAGATACCGGATGATAGATGTTAGTTCGTTGCCTCAGTCTGGCATCTAACATCTATCATCTGACATCTGCTTCCTCATTCTTCGATGCCGAAAATGTCGCGCCATGCTTGCACGTCATCGGTTTCGCCCGCGTCGTAAGAGCTTTTCAGGCGATAGATGATGGGGTGGGAAATCTTGTTGACGGTGGAGAGAAGAAGACTCTCGATGGCGCGCTCCTGTTCGGGCGTCAGCGTGCCGAGACGCTGTCGCTGGCGTGCCATCTCGTGGCGCGCAATCTCCTGAAGTTTTTCCCGGAGCGCGCCGAGCGTCGGGCCGATGTCGAGCGTGCGAAGGGATTGCTGAAACTGCATCACT
Source organism: Acidobacteriota bacterium (assembly GCA_013698055.1). Classification (GTDB taxonomy): domain Bacteria; phylum Acidobacteriota; class Blastocatellia; order Pyrinomonadales; family Pyrinomonadaceae; genus QHXM01. The sequence continues at coordinate 6,902 of JACCVS010000509.1, read as the reverse complement.
TCGGATTCGACAATCAACTCCGCTCGCTCTGCTTCGCGCTCGCGCTCGCGGATGTTCGACGCGATGACGGATTCGAGGTCGTCTATATCAAAGATGAAAAGATTGGGAATGCTCCCGACTTCCGGGTCAATGTTGCGCGGAACAGAGATGTCTATGAAGAAGGCCGGACGGTTGCGTCGCATTTCTAATGCTTCGCGCGCAATGCCTGGAGTGATGACATACTCGCTCGCGCTCGTGGAGCAGATGACGATATCGGCTTCGGCCAGATGAGAAGCGAGATGCGCAAAATCAACGGCCTCGCCGCCGAATTTTGTGGCAAGCTCTCGCGCCGTACTTTCAGTCCGATTGGTGACGAGAACGCGCGAGACGCCTGCGCCGACAAGATGCTTTGCCGAGAGTTCAGCCATCTCGCCCGCGCCGATAAGCAGCACGGTGCGATCTTTCAAATCTCCAAAGACCTTGCGGCCAAGCTCGACGGCTGTATAACTGATGGAGACAGCAGAGGAAGCAATCCCCGTCTCTGTGCGAACCCGTTTGGCGACGCGGAAAGCCTGGTGGACGAGACGATTAAGGACACGCCCCGCAGTGCCAGCTTCGACTGCCAGAGAATAAGCGCGCCGCACCTGACCCAAGACCTGCGGCTCGCCTACGACCATCGAATCAAGTGAGGAAGCGACGCGGAAGACATGGCGCACGGCTGCGTCGTCCGTGTGACTGTAAAGATGGCGGCTGAATTCCCCATGCGGGAGACAGCGCGATTGACTTAAAAACTCTTCAATGCGCTCTTTGCCTTCGGACAGGCGTTCGCTCCCGGTCGCCGCCAGCACTTCGACGCGGTTGCACGTCGAGAAAATCAATCCCTCGTTCACGATCTCGCCATCAACAAGCAAGCGTAAGCCTTCGGCGCACGCTTCCTCCGTGAAAGCCAGGCGCTCGCGCACCGCGACAGGCGCGGTTTTGTGATTGAGTCCGACGAGAACAATTGCCATAAATCTTGTAGAAAGATTAACCGAAAACGTGATAGCCGCCCAGCAGACGCGCTCCGAAAAATGTGCAAAGCACCAGTGCGAAACCGGCCACGCCCATCCAGGCTGCCCTGCGACCTCGCCATCCGGCTGTCGCTCTGTAGAGTACCAGCGCGAGATAGAGCAGCCACGTCAGCGCCGCGAAAATCTCCTTCGGGTCATTGTGCCAGAGCCGGTTGTCGCGCGACGAAGACCAGATCATACCGGTCAGGATGCCGAGCGTCAGCAGCGTCCATCCGATGCCTACAGCCGTCGTCGCGATATTGTTGATCGTAGTCAAAGACGGCAGCCGGTGAAAGATGGCGCTGAAGGTCTTCAATTTCAATTCTCGCTCTTGCAGCAAGTACATGATGCTGGAGATGAAGACGACGAAGAACGCGGCGTAAGCGAAGATCAGGAGCGTCGTATGAACAGGGAAGAGCCAGGCAGAGCCGACATCAGTCACCGTGTTCGATGCCGCGTCGGACGTATCCCGCGCGATGCTGGCAATGAATGTCAAAACGGCGACGAGCGGCAGCGTAAAGCTTCCCAGCGCTTGCGTGCGATAGCGATAGAGAACAAGTCCATAAGTCGCGACCAGTGTCCAGGCCAGAAACGAGAGCGTTTCCCGCAAACCGAAGAGCGGATAGTGTCCTTCTTCAGTCCAATCCGTAATCATCGAGATCGTGTGCAGGACGAAGCCGAAAGCGAGCGACCCCAGCGTAATACGCTCCAGCGTGCGCCGCTTGTTAACGAACGCCAGAATGGCATGAATCGCGGCGACGACGTATGCCGCGAGGACAGTTAGTAAAAGAGGCTTCATTGCACGGGTATGAAAACGATTGGCTCAAAAGGCATTGTAATTGAGAAGGGAAATGAGCGACAAGCCGTGCCGGGTAATCAGTTCATGAAATCGCTAAGGTTGAAGAACAGTGGCGTTTGAATCGTCATCGGGTTTAGAACCCATACTGAGCCTTTATCACTTTGGCTTCGCCTGAAGGTGAGACTGTCACTGAAAATAAGTCTCCGTAAGCGATATCGCCAATCGGCGCAGCCCTCCCTGTCAACCCTTCGATGGTGGCGGCGATGGTGTTGCCATGACTGATCACCACGACAGTCTGCCCAGCACGTTTTTCTAAAATATCCTTTGCGAGTCTCTTCCCATAATCGCCAGGGTTTTGCAAATTAACTGGCAGCTCTGTCATGGCAATACCGAAGCGGTCGGAAAGCGGCTTTGCCGTGTCATGGCTTCGCTTAAACTGTGAAGTGTAAATAGCAGTCACCCCAGCATTTTCTACCACATGAATGAGCGCTTGGGCACGTTTCTCTCCTACTTCAGTCAACGGGCTGTCATCAGCCTCGGATGCCTTCTCTGCGTGCCGCACGATTAAAACAATCGTTGAACCCTGTCGGGGACTGCTGCATGAGGCCAGGCAGAGGGCGAGAAGGAGTAGGAGAGTTTTCATGGACGTTTTCAGTTGCTGCTCCTCTTAACTTTGAATAAGGAAAAACATTCTAGCGAATTCGAGATTTTTGTAAAAGTTGGGTTGGAGACACGGAAATCATGCACTATGTGTTCGATTTTGGGAGTTGTCCTCTATTAAACCGGAAGCTCAATTTAGATGCCCGAGCTTTTTCTGTTAGCACTTAGAGCCAGATTCAGCGTTTGTTTCAGCATGGCATAGAAATTGACATGCTTTTGTTTGAATCGCATTACTGAACTCTCTCCTAACGGTGTAAGGGCAGCCGTCAAAATGCCGCCAGTTCGGAAAAAAATAACTTTAAGGGAAGGGTTTCACCGATGAAAAAAGTCATTCTTCTGAGCGCGATAGTTCTATTTTTTGGCGCAGCATCCGATACGTTTGGACAACGTCACAATAATCGCAACGACCGCAGCAGGATCAGGAGCGGCGTCCGTTCCGGGCAATTAACCAGAGCTGAAGCGCGGCAGTTGCGTAATAATCAACGCGAGATTCGTCAGGAGCGGCGCGTGTATCGCTCCGATGGCGTGATTACTGCTGCGGAACGCCGCGAGATTCGGCGTGACCGTCGCCAACAGGATCGTACCATTTTTCGTGAGCGCCACGATAACGACCGTCGAGATAGCTATGCTGGTGGTCGCGATCACGAGCGCGGCAATGGCTACTATCGCCGTGGGGCAGGTTCGCCGACACATCCCGTCTTCGGAAATGGTGGCAAGCGCGGAAAGCGTCATTAACTAGCGTTTTTTTGCTCCTTGAGGAGGCAAGAGCGCACTGGCATTTTAGCGCAAATGATAAAGTCCGGAAGTAAGAACTGAGTCCCGTAGGGGCGACTGAATTGAGATGAGTTAACTCGTTCAGCCACCCTTGCGGGACTCAAATATTTTTCAACCTCAGCTTTTGTGTACGCCCTCTTCAATCTCAGGCTTTCAGCATCAAGAAAATTTAATTATCCCGCTTTTCATGGCTTTTCCTGAAAAGTTATCAACATCAAAAAACCGCTTGTGCAGGACAATGAATGGAGAGTATAGTGAGCTTCTATTCCTTCCTGTGTTGGGGCGTCTTGCTAATCAAGTTACGCCCCGTTTTTTTACGCCAGGCAGAATGCCAGCCCACCCACACTGCTTTAATGTACTTTACCCATTAATTTCTTTATTTTCGGGGTCAGCAACGCCAGAATTCCCGCTGAAATGAGAAGACTAACTGCGATTCCGCCATAGAGCATCACTCGCGTGCTGGAATTATCAGTCTTGAGTAAACCTTGAAGCCAATTGACCTGATCCGTTTTGAAGAAGCCTCCGAGAAAGCCCGCCAGCTTGTTGCCGAGCGCCGCAGCCAAAAACCAGACGCCCATCATGATTCCGAGCAGTTTAGCGGGAGCAAGTTTCGTGACAGTGCTCAAGCCCACCGGACTCAGAAACATCTCGCCGATAACTTCGAGGAAGTAGAGGCCGACCAGCCAGAGCGGGCTGATCTTACCTTGGCCCGTGAGCCATGCGGCGGGAACCATCAGGAAATAGCCGAGGCTGATGAAAATTAATCCGAAAGTGAACTTGGCAGGACTCGATGGCTGCCGCTTGCCCATCCTGACCCAGAGCAGGGCGAACAGCGGAGCTAAAAGGAGAACGAAAAACGCAGTTAGAGATTGCATCCAGCTTGCCGGGTAAACCCAACCGCCAACGTCTCTCCGCACAAGGTCACGGGTAAAGATATTAAGACTCGCGCCTTTCTGTTCGTAAGCAGCCCAGAAAAGAATTGTAAAGAGAAAGAAGACGAAAATCGCCCCAACTCGTTTCCACTCCGCTGGGGTCAAAGGCTTGTCAGGGACGAAGTCGGGCGAGTCCTTACGCTTTCTCGTCAGATTACCGACGTGCGCCAATCTCTGACGCTGCAAAAGAAAGACGACGAGGCCGAGCGTCATCCCGACACCAGCCGCGCCGAAGCCCCAGTGCCAGCTCGTAGCCGGATCGAAACCCCTCGCGGCCAGAAAATTCTTGAACATCTGGCTCTCCGCCAGAAAGCCGCAGACGAGCGGCGCAAGCACAGCGCCGAGATTGATTCCGAAATAAAAGATGGAAAACCCGCTCTCGCGTCGTGGGTCGTCTTCGCTGTAAAGACTTCCGACCATCGAGCTGATGTTCGGCTTGAGCAAGCCCGTGCCGATGGCGATCAACGTTAATCCTAAATAGAAGAAGGGAAGCGACGGAAAGACCATCGAAAAGTGGCCGCAGGCGATGATGATTCCCCCGAACAGCACAGCGAGACGAGCGCCCAGGATTTTATCGGCGATGAGGCCGCCCGGCAGATTCGTCAGGTAGACGAACATTGTGTAAGTGCCGTAAAGCGATGTCGCTTCCGGAATACCGAAGCCAAGCCCGCCTTTGTCCACGGGTGCTGTCATATAAAGAACGAGAATGGCGCGCATCCCGTAATAGCTGAAGCGTTCCCAGAGTTCCGTGAAGAAAAGAGTGCTCAGCCCTCTCGGATGCCCGAAAAGGCCGGAGCGGTCTTCTGCGATTGCACCGGGGACGGGTTCAGGAGTTGTCATCTCTTTCATAGGTCAATTCAAATGTGAACATACTTTCAAAGGATGGTAGAGATTTTCAGCCCGGCAATCTTAATCCATAATCGTTATAAATCATATCCCTCTTTCGCACTTGTTCAGTTTTCCCTCCCGTGCTAGTTTCAACCCAAAAAGTGAGGAAAGAGGCGCGTAGTGGATTTTGAACTGACTGAAGAACAGCGAATGGTGCAGGCTTCCGTAAGAGAGTTCGTCGCGGGCGAGATTGCGCCGCGAGCGCACGAATACGATGAGCAATCGCGTTTCCCGCGCGAGCAGTTGAAAGGGTTGGCCGAGCTTGGCTTGATGGGAATGATTATCCCGGAAGAGTGGGGCGGCGCAGGATTCGACACGGTCGCTTACGCCCTCGCACTCGAAGAGATTGCACGCGCCGATGCTTCGGTCTGCGTTATCGTCGGAGTCACCAATTCCGTTTGCTGTTACCCGATCTTGAGCTTCGGAACCGATGACCAGAAACGCAAATATCTGGTGCCGCTGGCGCGCGGCGAAACTTTGGGCGCATTCTGTCTCTCAGAGCCGCAAGCCGGGTCGGATGCCACGAACCTGCGCACGCGCGCCGTCCGCGATGGCGATTCTTACGTCATCAACGGCACGAAGTCCTGGGTGACAAGCGGGGGCGAGGCTCATACTTACATCGTGATGGCCGTGACGGGACGCGACGAAGAGAAGAGCAAGGTGACAGCTTTCATCGTTGAAGGCGACACGCCCGGTCTGACGGTTTCGTCCATCGAGCACAAGATGGGACAGCGTGCCTCGCAAACCGCCGAGATGAGCTTTGCAGACGTGCGTGTGCCCGCCGAGAATGTTCTGGGCGGAGAGGGGAATGGGAAGCGCGTCGCTTTCAATAGTCTCGACAACGGACGCATCGGCATCGGCGCGCTTTCAACAGGCATCGCTCAGGGCGCGCTCGACGAGGCGACAAAGTATGCGAAGGAGCGTCAGGCATTCGGCCAATCCATTGCCGAGTTTCAGGCGATACAATTCAAGCTCGCCAACATGGCGACGGAAACTGATGCCTCGCGCCTGCTCACATTACGCGCCGCTGCGATGAAGGACACCGGGCACAAACAGGTTGGCTTCTGTGCGGCGATGGCAAAACTCTTCGCCTCGGAAACCGCCAACCGGGTCTGCGCCGATGCCGTGCAGATTCATGGGGGCAACGGATATTCCCGTGACTACCCCGTCGAGCGCATGTACCGCGATGCCCGCGTCACGACCATTTACGAAGGAACAAGCGAGATTCAACGAATCGTCATCTCAAGAGAAATACTGAAAGGCTGAATTCAGGAGTCAGAATCCAGAATCCAGAATAAGAGCAAAAGCGGCTTCCGCCTTATCATTCTGACTTCTGGCTCCTGAATTCTGAATTCTGCTTTACCTTATGCCTGATCGAAAAGATGCCTGGGAGTTGTTGTGCGAGTACACAAAGGGTGACAGCCTGCGTAAACATGCGCTGGCAGTCGAGGCGGCGATGCGCGCGTGCGCCGTGCGTTATGGCGGGACTGATGCGGACGTGGACGAGTGGGGAATGACAGGGTTGCTGCATGATTTTGACTACGAGATGTTTCCCACTGCTGAAGAGCATCCTTTCAAGGGTGCGACGATAATGTGCGGGCGTGGCTATCCTGATCGCATCATCCGGGCGATTATGGGTCATGCGGCCTATACGAATGTCCCGCGCGACACGGTCATGGCTCGTGCGCTCTTTGCGACCGACGAGTTGTGCGGGTTTTTAGTGGCCTGTGCGCTCGTGCGCCCATCGCGGAGTCTGGATGATATAGAAGTTTCTTCCGTGAAAAAGAAATTGAAGGACAAAGCCTTCGCGCGAACCGTCAA
>JACCVS010000141.1 GCA_013698055.1 Acidobacteriota bacterium | reverse complement strand
ACCCCGCCAGCGGAACCGTTCGGATAATAGAAACCACTGCCCTGACAATCTGGGCACTGTGAAGCATCTACTGGAGTCGAGACAGCCGGGTTAAGGAATCTCTCGATCAACTCATCAGCTTCGCCGGTTCGATTGATTGTCGTCGCGTAGCCACCTGGATTGTTGATTCCCTGCCCTGTGGATTGCAGATGCTTAGCGTATCTTCTGCACTCTTCGATTGAGAACCTGGAACCCACACGCACACCCGCCACAGGCTCCTGTGTTTGTGTGTTTTCTTTTTGTGTATTTTCTTTATTGTGGGCCATAGCGGGCTGGCTCATTTTGGGCTGGCTCACCTTGAGCTGGCTCATGACGGGCAATCTGTAGGTAATTCCCTGCTCTTTACCCGGCCCATGCGTGGCACTGATCTTCTCGATCAGACCCTTTCCGATGAGCTTGGGCGCAACCCTTTTAAGAGTTGAGAGTGGGACGCCACTGCGCTCACTAAGGCGTCCATTGCTAATAAAACAAGTGTCTTTGCCGTGGCCATGGGAAAGCCGGAAGAGTTGTGAATAGATGGCCTGCTCGTCGGGCGTGAGCTGCGCGCAAAGGTGATCGTAGTATCTGTTGGGTGTCTTCGTGTACCCGGCAGAATCGGGTAATTGTTCGAGCAGATTAAGCGTGCTCGTCTTGGGCTGGCTCACCGTGGGCTGGCTTACTGAGCCAGCTAAAGGGGTCTCAATGGGCTGGCTCGCATTAAGCTGGCTCATAACAGGCTGGCTCAATGTGAGCTTGCTTGATTCCGCATCATGCTTCTCGGGAGGCGCATACTCGTCAAGCAGGCCATCGAGATTCGAGCCGCGTTTGCGTTGAGGTGCAGGAGGCGGTGATAGCGCCTGCGCCAGATTATTTCTGATTGCTTCGCGAGACTTCTTGCTCATCCATCAAGCCCTCTTCAATCAGCACGTTAATAACTTCGGCGGCGAGTTTATGAAATGCGAAAGTAGCCGCCGAGTCCGGTTGTGACTCAACAACCGCCTGGAGTTGCGCGGTAGCTTCACCGACCGCAACAAGGCGGGGAATTGACGTATTGAAAACAAAATCCGATCCGAACTTAGCCATGACCTGCTCACGCACGTCGCGGTCGAGCTTCTGACGCGCGTTATGCAGCGTCGAGAGCGCCATGATGATTTGCTGCGGCGCGTGGATGCGGCGCACTTGCCCGATTGTGCGCAGCAGTTGCGAGATGCCGTGCAGGGCAAACATGCTCGTCTCAATCGGGATAATAACCAGATCACTCATGGCCAGCGCGTTTAAGGTCGGCGTTTGCAATGACGGCGGCGTGTCAATCACGCAGAACTGATAGTCCCGTTTGGCAGCGGCGAGCTTCTGTTTCAGCAGGAGTTCACCGGCCACGCGCTGGCTGAGCAGCATGGATTCGGCATCGTGATCGAGGCATGACGGCAGCACGTCGAGACGCGGGCGCGTTTTCTGAACGTAAGTTGAATAGTCGTCGCGATCAGACAGCATGAGCCGGTGCGAGGTCAGTCTTGATTCTTCCAACTCCTGAAGGTCAGCACCGAGCGCGAGCGACAGGTTGCCCTGCGGGTCGAGATCGCAGGCCAGCACGCGCGAGCCTTGATTGGCGAGCAGCACGGCCAGGTTGAGCGCCGTCGTTGTCTTCGCCACGCCGCCTTTGTGATTGGCTATCGTGATAGTTTTCATATCTACCTCAAGAGGGAAGGGAACTCATGCCGCCACATCTATAAAGTCAACTTCGCTTGGTTCCGGGATCGGCAATCCGTCCTCTCTAAGCCCTTCGAGATGCAGTTCAATAGCTTCCTGCATATTATGTTTAAGTTCTTCAACCGTGCTGCCCGTCGTCACGCAGCCCGGCAAGTCGGGCAAATATGCCGAGTAGTTGTTGTCGCCTTTTTCAATTACCATCGCGTAACGCATTTTCATTACTCCTTACTTTCGCAGTCCCGCTTGCATCAAAATGCTGTTCAAGGTCTTCGGGTGCATATCATCACTGGGTTTACCGGGAACGGTGACACGCCCCGTCTTCGTCGGGTGTTTGTATTGATGATGAGAGCCTTTGGTTTTCACGTAGTACCACCCATCTGACTCAATTAGCCGGACGACTTCTTTGACCTTCATCGCTACGCGCTCACTTCTTGCTGCCCTTCTTCGCGGCCTGCTTACGAATCGTTCCTAGCTTTTTATCGGCATCTGGTGTCTCTACCATCCTCATTCCTGACAGTGCCAGCCGTCACTCCATGTTTCTTCTCAAATGTTTTGACAGTCATGTCGCTTCTGTCTTTTCGTGCTTTCTTGGCCACTATTTGGAGAAGCTCCTTTTGATTTAGTTTTTATTACACTTCATTGTTCCGTGCCCTTTTAGCCTGTCGGCAGTCCGGGCAGCGCTTAGGAGGCTCAGTAAAGCCTTTCTCTTGAAAGAAAGCCTGCTCGCCAGCGCTCCAGGTGAAATCTGTCCTGCAATCAATGCACTTCAATTCTCGATTCTCAAAGTCTTGTTCGTTACTCATTTCTTACTGCCTTTCCTCATATTTTCCAAGCATGTGCCCAGCCGCTGCCGTGACAGACCCCACACTGAGCGTTTTTATAAGCCTTTCCACTACCTTTACAAGCGGCACAGATACGACCAGGCTGAGCTACTAGCACGCTACCCTGGCCCCCGCATGTAGGACACCGTTGCTCACCGAATGACCCAGTAAACCGTCCGCCACCTTGGCATAACGAGCACGTCTCCGGGGCATAGGTAGCTGGGAGTTTTGCTCCTGTACTCACTTCTTACTGCCCTTCTTGCTTGGCTTCACAACAAATTTCCCCTCTGTGCCATTGGCTTTTGGCTTCGGCGGTCTGCCTGCTGCCGGGCGATTCCTCACCAAAGCCAGGTCAGCGACTCTGACCATGTTGACGGGACCAAACTTGGTGGCTGGCAGTTTGCCGCTCCCTACCAGTTGCCGCACACGCGCGCTCGAAAGGCCAAGCCGGGCGGCTGCTTCGGTTGTAGTGATGTAGTCTTCCATGAGCGCGAATCCTATCACCGAAGAAATATTTACGCAAGAGTAAAGATAGTTATTGACATAATCCTATCCCCGATGTTAATATTATCTCCGTCGTAAGGAATAAAGCAGAAAGGGAACTCAAGATGATTCAGATTCAAGACAAGAGCCAATTCAAGAAAGCAGCCGAGAGATGCCGCAAAGAGAGAATGCTTGTCCGTGTGAAAGCCTTCCGCTCTTACACCGTCACCAACCAAACCTGAGGTGGTCTAATTTAACCGGAGACGATGCTCTCGCTAGAATAAAGCGATGAGAAAATACGACGATGAGTTTAAGCGCGAAGCCGTGCGTAAGATTCACGACGGCCAATCAGTGGCTTCAGTCGCCAGCGAGTTGGGCTGTGCCGAGAGTCTGCTCCACAACTGGAAGCGGCAAGCGGTCGAGATCGGTTCCGACTCGGAGCGCGAAGTGCTGGCTTTGAAGAAGCGCGTCCGTGAGTTGGAG
>JACCVS010000123.1 GCA_013698055.1 Acidobacteriota bacterium | reverse complement strand
TTCCCTGTTTAATCTGACAGCAATTATCATCCAATGAATCCTCGAAAACCCTTCAGCAACATGCCGTCGAGTTTTATGACGACGCTGCTTTTGCTTCTCATCCTTACTTTTTCCGGCAGTATCGCCGCACAGCAACGTGCGCAGGTAACGATCCTGCAAACCACGGATTTACACGGCCACATTTACCCGATTGATTACTACACGAACAAGGCGGATATGAACGGCCTCGCCAAAGCGGCGACACTCATCAAGCAAGCGCGTAAGGAGAACCCGAACCTCCTGTTGCTCGATTCCGGCGACACGATTCAGGGCACGCCACTCGCCTACTATCACAACAAGAAGAATAATGTCCCGCCAGACCCCATGATGCTCGTGATGAGCCACTTGAAGTACGACGCGATGGCTGTCGGCAATCATGAGTACAACTTTGGCCTGAAGGTGTTGGAGAAGGCGCGGCGCGAAGCCAATTTTCCCTGGCTCTCCGCGAACACTTACCGGAAAGGGACAGAGCAGACCGCTTATGATCCTTACGTCGTTAAGGAAATTAACGGCGTGCGCGTCGGCATTCTCGGACTGACGACGCCTGGCATCCCGAACTGGGAGAACCCTGAGAATTTCGCCGGGCTGGAGTTTCGCGAACCCGTGAGCGAAGCGAAGAAATGGGTCAAAGTTCTGCGCGAAAAAGAGCGCGTTGATCTGGTCGTTATCACGATGCACATGGGGATCGAAGAAGACCTCCGCACTGGTGTGGTTAACCCCGGACAAGTCTTGAACGAGAACGCGGCTGTCGCCATCGCCGAACAAGTCTCCGGTGTTGACTGTATCCTGATGGGGCATACGCACCGGGAAGTGCCTGCCGTCTTCATCAATGGGGTTCTACTGGCTCAAGCCGACAAGTACGCTGACCGCGTGGCGCGCGTGGACTTTTATCTCGACAAGGCGGATGGCGGACGCTGGCAGGTCGCGGCTAAGTCGGGACGTACGATGATGATTGACGAGAAGGTAAAACCGGACGAGGAAGTCTTAAAGCTCGGTGAGCCTTATGACCGCGAGACGCAAAGCTGGCTGGGTCGAGTCATCGGAGAGTCATCAGCGGAATTAACGGCCTCAGACGCGCGCTTTCGCGACACGGCTATCTTAGATTTGATTCAGCGCGTGCAAATGGAAGCGGGCAAGGCGGACGTTTCGATGGCTGCCAGTTTCAACGCGGAGGCGCGTCTTCCGAAAGGCCCCGTGACGGTGCGTGACATCGCAGGCCTGTACGTCTACGAAAACACGCTGGTCGTCATCGAAGTAACCGGCCAGCAGTTGAAGGACGCGCTTGAGCACTCGGCTAAATACTTCCGCACTTACGAGCCGAACAAGTCTGTCGCTGCTCTGGTGGACGAAAAAATACCCGGCTACAACTTCGACATAGCCGAGGGGGTGACCTACGATCTGGACATCTCCAAGCCTTTCGGGCAGCGCATCCGGAACCTAAAATTTCGCAATCAGCCGCTCATCCCGACGCAGAAGCTGCGGTTGGCCGTCAATAATTATAGAGTGAACGGCGGCGGCGGCTACACGATGTACAAGAATGCGCCCATCATCTATCGCTCCAGCACGGAGATTCGCGAACTGATTATTGATTGGGTCGAGCGTAACAAGCAAATACCGGCTGAGCCGACCAATAACTGGCGCATCCTGCCACGCTGATTCAGAGAGTGAGTTACGGAGAGCAGATTGTCGCGGCTTGCAGATAAGTATAGCCCTGTTCAGAGTTCAGCCTTTAGGCTGGTCTCAGACAGACACGCTCAAGCGTGAACTCTAAACCAAGTTCAGGTAAGGTGAAACGAATTGATGATTGAACCCCACGAGTGTCCGTGCGGTGGTGGAGAGTTTTCACAATGCTGCCAGCCCATCATCGCCGGAAGTCAACAGGCTACCACTCCCGAACAGTTGATGAGAGCGCGCTATAGCGGCTACGCCACAGGAGCCATCGAGTTTCTTGGAAAGAGCACACACTCAAAGTCTCGCAAACAGTTCGATGCTGAGGAAGCCGAACGCTGGTCGGAGGATTCACGCTGGCTCGGTCTGACAATCCTCAGTTCTGATTCCTCACTTGCTGATCGCGGGCACGTCAACTTCGAAGCTCGCTACGA
>JACCVS010000112.1 GCA_013698055.1 Acidobacteriota bacterium | reverse complement strand
CCCAGCATGGTTTCAAGAAACGAGAGATTGCTTTCAGAGATGCTGGCATCGAGATGCTCGTACATCCGCGCGAATATCCAGTGCGGCTCGGCGTGACAGAGGATAATGCGGTCTGTCTCCTTCATCTCGGCGGCGACGCCTTTGAAATATTCCACCTGTGGGGCGTCAATGTCCGAGCCGAGCTGCGTATCTGTCCCGAGCAGCCACCAGCCGTGCGGCAGTTTCAAAGCGAAGTAGCTGCGGCTCTGCCGTGTGCGCCAGCCGCCGAACCAGCGCTTCGAGCAGAAGAGGCGAGAGAATGAAATGAGACTGTCATACCAATCATGATTGCCCGGAATGGCGAAAGCGTGCGGATGCTCCTCGCGCGCTTTTGTCGGGAAAGCTATTGCGTATGGCTTGACGAGGCGCTGATCGTATTCCAGGCGGTCTGCTGCCGGGTAAACCTGATCGCCGCCGAAGAGCAGTATGTCTCCTCGTCGAGTTTGAGCATGTTGCTTCTCATCACTCTCTGTATCGGTATACTCAAAGTCGCGCGAGTCTTCGCTCAGGTGATAGGCGACAGCGTAAGTCGAATTCCAGCCTTCACCGAGATCGGCGACGTAGTCAATCCAGATTTCATCGCGCCTGCGGCTTTCGTCTATCTCGCACAGTTCCTGGCCGTCATCTTTGTAGTGATGTGTGTAATCGTAAATCTCCGGGCGACCTGAAGCGAGAGCTTCCACAAGGCGGCGGTCTGAATAGCGACCGAAGATGGTCGAGATGGCGACCTGTGTGCCTGTGCGAACAAGCTGGCGCGGGTCGTACCAGCCGACCATCGGCAACTGTTTGAAGCTCGCGGCGGCAGGCGGGGTGACGTTAACGATTTGTTGCGGGGTGGAAATTCCTGCCTGGGCTTCTTCCACCTTCGCTTTTTCGCTCTTGTTGGCCATGACGTGTGCCGCCTAATATACCGCATCGCCCGGCGCTGACGATATACAATGGGCGAACGGCATGTAAGACAGAGGTTGAAAGTGAGAGGAATTCGCTCCACTTTCGGCTTTCACGACGTGGTTTTAGGCGTGGCAGCATTGTCTGGGCTGATCTTTGGACGAGCGTGCCTGACCGCCGTATGTTTCCGGTTCGGTCAAGATGAGTATTGACAGGTTTCCCGGAAGAGCATAAGATTCGGGACATAAAACAAGTCAAGGGAAGCTGTACTCGCGTAGTTCCTGACACTTGGAATTGCAGTGCGAGAGAAGAGCCAAACACTAGGCTCTCTACAGTGAATCGGTGATCGTAAGCACCGCTCCCAAAAGAGTGCTGGAGCTTTCCAACATGCGCGCGCCCCACAGAGTTGTTAAGACTGAGTGGGGCGTTGTCGTGTCTGGACGATGAAAATCATGCTCTGCTTGACCATATCTATCGTAGCTTTGATAGAGAAAATCCCTTTTGCTGAATAAGTAGGTGGGTTGGATGGAAAAGTAAGAAGCGCCTCAGCAGCAAGACGAGACCGGCACAGGTCAACGAAGAGTTATGTAAAGCGCTGGCGCACAATCTTTGCTGTGTTATTCAGAGTATGTGTGAGCTTGAGGTTAAACCGGACTTCGTGGTTGGAAGGCTAAGTCTGGCTATATTTTCTCTCCAGGCCGAATATCTCTTCATGCGAAACGCCCGCTCCTTCAAGAATGTGAGCACACTTCGGGCACACTAAGCCGCGAGCTTGGTTAATGCTCTCCGGGCTAAAGCTCTTACCACACCATGAGCAGATCAAGCACGAGTCGGGTCTATCCGAATCGGCATCTTTAATCATTCGACTTTTATTAATGGGGATACGCAAGTCAATTAGCCATGCAACTTATATAGCAATGGCAGGGGAGGGTCAAGGGATTTTTCATCAAAAAATCGTATATCCCATCGAAAACTTGATATATGAAGTAATCGTGCAGATTTTTGACTTGATTCTAAGGCCGTCTATCGCCGGGTTCTCATTTGATATAAATGGGGTTTGAGATAATCCAGGG
>JACCVS010000505.1 GCA_013698055.1 Acidobacteriota bacterium | reverse complement strand
AGTTGACGCACAACCTCGTCTCGCGGCTTCCCTACTTTATGCAGAAGTACAAATCAGCAGCGATGCGTCGTGAAGTCGCGCGACTTGCGACGACGGAAAAGTTCGACGTGCTGGTCTGCGACTTTCTTATGTCGAGCATCAACATGCCGCCGCGCGTCTCCTGTCCGACAGTGTTGTTCCAGCACAACGTCGAGGCGATGATCTGGAAGCGCCATTACGAAGTGCAGCAAAATCCGCTGAAGAAGGCTTATCTTTATGGACAGTGGCGCAAAGCCGTGGCTTATGAGCGCGCCGCCTGCCAGCGCTTTGATTACGTGGTGACAGTTTCACCTGACGATAGCGAGATGACGCGCACGGATTACGAGGTTGAGAGGGTCGCGGACGTGGCGACAGGCGTGGACACGGATTATTTTCGCCCGCGCGGGTTAACAGAGCGCGAGCCTCATAATCTGGTCTTCACAGGCTCTATGGACTGGCTGCCGAACGAAGACGCGATTCGCTACTTCACGGAACAGATCATGCCCATCATCAAAAGGACTGTGCCGCAAGCGACGCTGACGGTGGTCGGGCGCAATCCTTACAAGAGCCTGACGGAACTGAGCCGTCGCGATCCTTCAATCATCGTGACGGGGCGCGTCGAGGATGTCAGACCTTACATGGAAAGCGCGGCGGCCTACGTTGTGCCGCTCAGAATCGGCGGCGGGACACGCCTCAAGATTTATGAAGCGATGGCGATGGAAAAGCCGATCATCTCGACCACCATCGGCGCAGAAGGCTTGCCGGTGCAAAACGGAGAGCATTTATTGCTGGCCGACACGCCCCAAGCATTTGCTGCTGAATGCGTGCGCGTGCTTAAGGATGAAGATACGGCACGCGAATTAGGATCGCGCGCCGCGAAAATTGTGAGAGAGCAGTTTGGCTGGGACAAGGTCGCCGCGAACTTCGCGGAGTTGTGCCAGCGTGCCGTGCGTTTGCAGCAGCCGGAGAGAACGAAGTCGCAGGTCGAAGAAGAATTGCCGACTGTGGTGTGAGTGCGCGCCGGAACGAGACGAAGAAGTATGAGAGAGCAGATCGAGTTACACGACGAGAAGCAAGAGGCGCGTGCCCGACACGATGTCACCGCGCATCCTTCTGTGAAGGGAAGTGCGGAGGCGGCGGGCTTGTCTCACAGCGCTGACGAATTGACAGTCTCGGTCGTTATTCCCTGCTACAACGAAGAGGGCTTTATCGGAAAGGTGCTGGAAAACCTCGCTGACCAATACGCATCCGCGCGCTACGAGATCATCGTCGTGGATGGCATGTCCACGGACAAAACACGCGAGGTGGTTTCAGAGTTCATGCTGCGTCGTCCTGAAATTGCAGTGCGGCTTGTTGATAATCCGGCAAAGAACATTCCGACCGCGCTGAATCTGGGTATCGAGAGTGCGCGTCACGAGATCATCGTTCGCATGGATGCTCATTCCGTTCCATCCGAAAATTACGTGCGCCGCTGCGTCGAGAGTCTGGGCGAGGAAGGCGTCTCTGTGGTCGGGATGCCGTGGCGCATCAAAGCGAGAGCCGAGACAACGCAAGCTCGCGCCATCGCTCTCGCGGTCGCGCATCCTTTCGGCATTGGCGACGCGAAATACCGATTGTCGAATTCCGAGTCGCAGTTTGTTGACACGGTGCCCTTCGGGGCTTTCCGCAAAAGCCTGTGGCGCGAGATTGGTGGTTTCAACGAGGCGCTTCTGGCAAACGAGGATTACGACTTTCACTATCGCGTGCGCCAGCGTGGCGGGCGCATCCTGCTGGATGTGGACGGCCACAGTGACTATTTCGCCAGAGGCTCATTCAAAGAATTGGCAGTTCAGTATTTTCGTTACGGGCGCTGGAAGGCTCAGATGGTTAAGCTCAATCCGCGCTCGCTGCGTGTGCGGCAATTGGTCGCGCCCGTCTTTGTTCTCTCGATTGTTTCACTATTGTTGCTCGGTTTGTGGTGGCGTTTGGCTCTGCTGGCTCTCTTGCTGGTCTTAACGCCTTACGTTGCGCTCGCCATTTTCTTTGCCTTCAAATTGTCACGCCGGGCGGGCGACTGGCGTCTGCTTCCGGCGATTGTTGTAGCCTTCCTGATTATTCATATTGCCTGGGGCAGCAGCTTTCTCGCCGGGCTGATTTATTCACCGCAGAGATAAACATCAATCACATGATGGGAGCGAGCATAAAAGCAGTGAACTGGAAATGGAAAGCGAGGGTGCAGAACGCTGTGGCGATGATGCCTCTTTCGGATCAAATCTATTACGCGATGCAGCGCAACGTCGGCAGTTTCAGGCCCGGACGCTCGAACCACCTCGAATGGTTCGAGGCCGCTTTGACGTTTGTGAAATGGATCAAAGGCGCGGGGCAGGAAGTAAAGGGACGAAGTTTTCTTGAAGTCGGCACAGGGCATTATCTCAGCGTGCCGATGGCACTCTGGCTGTGCGGTGCAAGCGAGGTCGTGACCGTTGATCTTAATAAGTATTTGGCGGACGCACTGGTCGCGGAAACAATCGAGTTTGTGCGGAACAATCAAGATGAGGTCGTCACAGCTTTCGGCTCTGAAGCCGAAGAGCCGCTCTTTCAGGAACGACTGCAACAATTGATCAAGATACAGGGCGGCGCAAGTGAGCTACTGCGATTGGCTAATATCAAATACATCTCACCGGCAGACGCGGCGCGACTGGATTTCCCGGACGAAAGTTTTGACTTTCACATTTCACATGCGGTCTTCGAGCACATCCCGCCGGACGTAATCGCCGCCATCCTGACGGAAGCGCGCCGCCTCTTGAAGCCGCAGGGGTTGTTGGTACACGTCATAGACCCTTCGGATCACTTCGCGCATGACGATACCTCGATCACGGCCATCAACTTTTTACAGTTCAGCGAACGGGAATGGAAGCGCTGGGCAGGTAACAAATACATGTATCACAACCGGCTGCGCGCCTTTGAGTATGTGCAGCTCTTCGAGGGCGCAGGTGTGCGTATCCTGCGGCTCTCGGAGGCGATTGACGAGCCGTCGCTGAACGTGCTGAGAAACGGGTTTGAATTAGATGAGAGGTTTCAGCCAATCGTGGTTGAGAAGCTCGCCGTGACGGGCTTAATCCTGATGGGAACTTTCTCTCCTGAGGAGTAATGCTCAAACGTTTTGCCAATCTCGCTGAGAGAAGAAAATTCTATCCTGCGATTGTTTGCGGGATTATGGAAGAAAAATGAAATTAAGTGTTTTCGGATTGGGATATGT
>JACCVS010000075.1 GCA_013698055.1 Acidobacteriota bacterium | reverse complement strand
GATCTGCACTTGACGTGCTTCAACATGCGCGGCCCGATGACTCCTCCCCACCAGGTGAATTTTATTTTTTCAGGATCGGGCTGTGTGCACTGCGGGCAAGCCACGTATTCGCTCATCACGGGCGGCGGCCATCCGGGTTGCGGAGGATAGTTCTGCGGATAATTCTGCGGCGGGTAACCCACAGGTGGATAATTTTGTTGCCAGGGCGCTCCCTGCTGCTGCTGTGGCGGATAGCCCGGTGGTGGCGGGGGATAATTCTGCGGAGGCGGAATGGCCTGCGCTCCCTGCGGACTGTAAGCCGCAGACATGAGCGGCGCGCCGTCGTGCCCGCAGTTCGTCATTCTATCGTCCGTGTATGTGCGTTGACAGGAAGGGCAGCGTTTCATGAATTTAATGCCTCTTGATTGGGGAAAGATTTGTAAAGCCGTTTGCTGATACGTTAAATCCTAAAGTAAGTCAATAATTATTTACGCGACTGAAGCAAGCCTTGACCTGATATCCCATTGGATATATCGTGTAATCGTTCCACTAGGCTATCACGTTCCCTGAATGACTTGCAGTCCAACATACATTACCTAACCAACATTCTGTGCTTAAAGTTCTATTTTGATGGAGACAAAGGCACGATGCTGATTACCGTCAGGGACTTGTTTGCCCTGACCACTTAACTAAGGAGAAAATAACTATGGCGACACAAACCAAAAACATTCTAGCCCTGACACTGATTCTCATATCAGGATTCACGCTCGCCTGCGGCGGCGGAGACAAAGCTAAAGCTAACAAAGCGATAGAGGAAACAAATACTATCGGGATGGATTGGTTGAAGACTATGCAAGAGGGTGGCACGAAAATAAACCAGCTTGCGAACGGTAATCTGGAGGTTGAAGAGCGGCAAAAGCAGGAATCCACCGCGAAGGAGGCTCTTAGTTCGTTTGACAGTGCTAAAGCTAAAGCAAGCGACGCCGCGCAAAAAATGGAAGATGCCAGTAAGCTCAACCTTGAGGATTGGCATAAAGAATATATGAGTGTCCAGGCGCAAATGTATCGAAAGGGTTCTGAGGGAGCGGATTCCTCAAGAGAGATTGTTAAAGCTTATATGGATTATTCCATTGATGGGGAAGCTTTTTCGCAGAAATTTACTGAGCTTGGAACGCGAATGGACAACCTGAAGAAAGAAGTAGATGCCCTGACTGCCAAAGCCAATAAAATTCAGGAAGATCATAAAGCTGAATTCAAGCAATAGGTCACCGGGCAACTTCAGTGTTCACGAAAAAAACGATTGATGTAATCAGGGGCAGCCTTGAGATGGATTGCGGCGACGTGAGCGGCGACAGTTAAGTCGTTGCCACTGCATTCTGCGACGGTTTAAGCATCGCCAATTCATTTGTGCCAATAATAGCCTCACAAGGCCGCGCCACCGTTTTAAGAGCGCAATCGCTAGCGATGTTAATGAAAGGGCGGCTCGCCATAGCCGCCCTTTCATTATCTGCACTCAAGTTCATCCTGCTTTGGCCGCGCGGGTGGCTTGCCTGGGTTAATTACCCGCCGTCGTTGGCTCAGGAGAGGTTGCCGGAACCTGCCACCTATTCGTACTATTTACCAGATACAAAGGAAACGATCTCGTTTCTCCCGTAAAGACGATGAACCCCCAACGCCCACGCGGCCTGGGGGTTCAGTCATTAAAGGGAGAAGTTAAACAAAGTTGGCATGAATGAGAGGCATCAAGGGATGAGCGTCCTTGCGAAAAGCATTCTTCTGTTTGGTTTGAACTGGCTCGACGCGCAACTGACAATCGTCTGGGTGCGCGGAGGTCATGCAACTGAAGGCAACGGGCTGATGGCTCACCTGCTGGATATGGGCGACGCGCCGTTTATCCTCACCAAGCTCGCGGTCGGCGCGTTCGCAGCCTACGTTCTTTATCGCTGCTCGCGCTATAAATTGGCGCAACGCGGAATGACAGTCGTGTTGGGGCTTTACCTGGGATTGATGGTTGTCCACGCGGCGACGGGCATGTCCGCCCTCGGCTATCAAGCGCCTGAGACGATCATCGCCTACCTCGGCAATTTGCCGAACAGCGTTTTTGCGCTTTTTTCCTAAAGGTTAGTTTCAAGTTGCTGCTGGCGCATCTCCAATCCCAAGCGAGATGCGACGCGATCCTCTGCCGGGCTACTTTCTGCCCGTAAA
>JACCVS010000073.1 GCA_013698055.1 Acidobacteriota bacterium | reverse complement strand
GGCAGCCGTATAGTTTCTCACGGGCAACTGCTCTGCGCGGCTAAAGACTGAAATCGCCAGGAGCAATCCCGCCAACAGGGAAACCCGATGCCAACTCCAGGTCTGTTTCAATTCGCAATGCATCAGCATTCTAAAAGTCAGGCGCGAACAATGGAGGGAAATCAATTGTGACAACTACTGATTACGGTTGATCGAAAACAGTCAGCCATACTCTATCACTGATAAAGCCGAATGGCGGCATTGGGAGAATCAAAGGGAAATTATGCTTTCGGGGTGCTATTCACGGCAAGCTTTGGAGAAATGGCCTGCTCATGGGAGAAGAAACCCCTGCTAACAAATCAAAACGCTTCCAGCTTTATAAAGTTCTGGGGTCGCCATCAGGTAGGCACAAAGATTATCCACGCGCATCACACTAAAGAAGAGCCTCTCTCTCTTTCGTGCGACGCGCGTGGATAATTTCTTTGCCCAATCAAGAATGATGATTTACGGCCCGAATCTACCGCGATATTCCTGGGAGTTGAGGAAGCCGTTAATCATGATGCGATAATCTCCACCCGTGCTGTTCATCGTCTGAATCCAGTTGACATATGAACCATCGGCAGAGCGTCTCAAATAGCCGAAGTACTGCATGATGACAAAGGCTTCCGTGTAATACTTCTGATAGACCTCATTACTTTCCGTCACTTCCCGCAAGACCTGAGCTTTCGTCTTCGCTCCACTGGTGAGCGAGTTAATCCATGCCGTTTTGCCCGGATGACTCGGTAAGCCGAGTGTTTGCAGCAAGGCAGTCACATAAGCGGTCGGATCGGTGATTGAGCCGTACTTCGTTTGATAGTCCGCTCTGGACATGAACTCCTGAACGAAAGCCACTTTATTATCTTCTAACTGCTGTGCGCTCAGAAATCCGCTAACCTTCGCAAAGTCGGGCATGAAGTCACCGTAGAGTGGAATCCTGCCCACCGCCGAGTAGAAGCGATAGACGAAGTAGCCGCGAGTCTGAAACTCCTCACTACGGAAGAAGCCTGATGAGACTTCGATGCGGTCACAGGGCTGGGCAATGGTCACGCCGAAGTTGTTAAAGACATTGAGCCAG
Source organism: Acidobacteriota bacterium (assembly GCA_013698055.1). Classification (GTDB taxonomy): domain Bacteria; phylum Acidobacteriota; class Blastocatellia; order Pyrinomonadales; family Pyrinomonadaceae; genus QHXM01. The sequence continues at coordinate 1,747 of JACCVS010000073.1, read as the reverse complement.
CCCGCTAAGCCCGCTGGCTCAGGCTCGCGTCCGAGGAAATCTATGTAATGCTGCCGGACGAAGAAGGCATTGCCATCCAGGGGATTCGTGCCCGTCACGCTTTCATTGTCCGTGATGGTGATGGTCGCCGTGCTGGTCGAGCCGAGAGTGAGCCCCGAAGGATTGCTCAGGGTGATTGAGAAAGTCTCAGCGCCTTCAGCATAAGCGTCATCCACGATGGGGATGAAGATTGTCTTCGAGGTCTCTCCGGCGGCAAAGCGCAAGGTTCCAATGCTGAGCGCATAATCGCAGCGTTGCGAGGCGATGCCGTTGAAGAGGTTGCATGGATTGAGTCCGGCGCTGTCGGTCGTCGCATAGTTAATCGTCGCCGCGCCGGACGCATCGCCCGTGCGATTGACGATGATGGTGGCGTGGCCGTCCGCCTCATTCAAATTGTAGTTCGCTGCGCTTAATTGCGCGGTGGGAGAAGCAGTTGTAGCTGCGTCCTGCATAACGGTGAAAGTCTGTCCCGCGATGGTGATGGTGCCGGAACGCGAGCTTGTGCTGGAATTGGCGGCGACTGTATAGCTGACCGTGCCGTTGCCCGTGCCGGAAGCGCCCGAGGTGATGGTGATGAACGAAGGCGAGTTACTCACTGCCGTCCATCCGCAGCCCCCACCTGCTGTGACGGTGATACTATTGGCGCCGCCGCTTGCTGAGAAGTTCTGCGCGGTCGGGGTGATTGAGTAGGTACAGCCCGAGGCTTGTGTGACGGTGAATGTTTGACCGGCGATGGTGAGCGTACCTGTACGCGCTGGGCCGGTGTTGGCTGCGACTGTGTAAGTGACTGTCCCGTTGCCCGTGCCCGAAGCGCCTGCGTTGATTGAGAGCCACGAATCATTACTCGTGGCTGTCCACGCACATCCGGCGGTGGCCGTGACGCTGACTGAGTTGTTGGTGCCGCCAGCAGCCGTGAGGCTTTGCGCGGTAGGCGAGATTGAGTAGCTGCAATTCAAGCCGTCCTGTGTGACGGTAAAGGTTTGTCCGGCAATTGAAAGTGTTCCGGTGCGTTGAGTAGTGTCGGGGTTGGCCGTCAGGGAATAGTTGACCGTCCCGTTGCCCGTGCCCGCAGCGCCCGCGGTGATGGTGATGAAAGATGAATTGCTGGCCGCCGTCCACGTGCAGCCTCCGCTCGTTGTCACGTTGACGGCTCCGGCGGCGACGCTTGACGGAAAGTTCTGCGAGGTTGGCGTGAGCGTATAGGTACAGCCGGAAGCTTGGGTGATGGTGACAGTTTGACCGGCGACGGTGAGCGTGCCGGTGCGCGCCGGGCCTGAGTTGGCTGCGACTGTGTAGTTGAGCGTGCCTGAAGCTGTGCCGCCTGCGCCCGCAGGGACAGTGATCCATGAATCATTGCTGGTGGCAGTCCAGACGCAGCCCGCCGTTGCCGTGACAGCCACTGAGTTAGCCCCGCCGGAAGCGTTGAAGCTTTGCGAGGTGGGCGAGATTGAGTAGCTGCAATTCAAGCCGTCCTGGGTGACGGTGAAGGTTTGTCCGGCGATGGTGATAGTGCCGGTGCGTTGATTGGGGCCGGTGTTGGCTGAGACGGTGAAGTTGACTGTGCCGGGGGCTGTGCCGGGAGTGCCGGAATTAATAGTGATCCACGAAGCGTTGCTTATCGCCGTGTAGGAACAGCTTCCGGTAGATGAGACGTTGATGATGCCGTTGCTGCCAGAGGCGGAGAAGTTCTGCGAGGTCGGATTGATAC
>JACCVS010000053.1 GCA_013698055.1 Acidobacteriota bacterium | reverse complement strand
GCATTCAGGTTCGCCATCGAGCCGCCACTCATGAAAAGCCCTCGCGCGTCTTCGCCGTAACCGATCAACTGGCCGAGCCAGCGCACGATTGTTTGCTCAATATTGGTCGCCGCCGGGGCCGAGCGCCATGAGGTCACGTTTGGATTGAGAGCGGAGGCGATCAGGTCAGCGAACGCCCCGACGGGCGTTGAAGGCGAAGCGACGTAACCGAAGAAGCGCGGGTGTCCGTTGTGGCGGCTCGCGCTGATGACTGTGCGGCAATCTTCAATCAATCGCTCAAGCGGTTCGCCTTCGATGGGCAGAGTTGCTTGCAGTTGCTCGGCGATTCGGTCGGCAGTGGTGTCAGGAAAGATAGGAAGATCGGAGACGCGCGCGAAGTAATCCATGACGAGCGCGACTGATTGCGCGGAGAGTTCGCGCATTGCGTCATCATTGATGTCGAGTGATTTAGACACGTGGCTACCTTTTACTCATGCTTTGTAACACACCAATCATGCTACGCCTAAGCGTGGCTTGCGGCGGCGCGCTCGCCTCACGTATATTCTTTGCTCACTTCCCAAACATCATGAACTTCAAGCAAGAGGAGACCGTAAATGAGTGACGATACTCGCCGGGACGAGCAGCGCGACGAGACAGAGGGCTTTTCTCGCAGGAGATTTCTGGAGCACACCGCAACCGCAGGCGGCGCGGCGCTCGTCGGCGTCGCCGCGAGCCGCAACAGTCGCGCGCAGGAGGGTGGAAAGTCAGCTTCCGGCAATCGAACCGAACTACCGAAGCCCGTAAAATTGAAGGGCAAGATGATCGAATACAAGAGCGGCGACTTGATGATACCGGCTTATCTTTCGAGTCCTAAGACTCAGCGTGTTGCGCCCGGTGCTGTTCTCGTCATCCACGAAGTTTTCGGTCTCAACGACCACATCAAATCAATCGTCGACCGCATCTCGAATGAGGGTTTTGTGGCGCTCGCTCCAAACTTCTTCGTGCGCGCGTCTGAGCCTCCGCCGAAAGACGCGACGGACACGGCGGCTCTACGCAAAGCCGCATCGAGCATCCCGCCCGAAAAAGTGAAAGAGCTTGAGGACGCACTCAAGAAGGCTGGCAAGCAAGTGGACATCAAAATCTACGATGGAGCCGGGCACGGCTTCTTCAACGACACGCGCGCTCAAGCCTACAACGCGACTGCCGCCGCTGACGCCTGGCAACGCACATTGAAGTTCTTCCGCGAACGCTTGGGAAAATAAGAAGAGGCAACTATGTCAATCAATGGCTATGCGACGCTGGAAGGGACGGCGCGGTATCGTGACCGTTTCAAAGAGCGCGCCGCCGAAACTCATTTCCGTCTCGAACAGAACATGTGGCTGTCGTCCATCGGCATCGGCACTTATCTGGGCGACTGGGACGCGGCGACCGACGAGCGTTACACAATGTGCGTCACGCGTGCTGTCGAACTCGGCGCGAACGTGATAGACACTGCCGCCAACTATCGTTTTCAAAGAAGCGAAAGATCAATCGGCGCTGCTCTGCGTCACCTTACAGAAGAGAACGTCGCTTCGCGTGACGAAGTTATCATCTGCACGAAAGGCGGCTATTTGCCATTCGACGGCGAGCCACCGAAGGACGTGCGCCGCTACGTCGAAGAGACTTTCGTGAAGCCCGGCATCGCGGAGTTTTCAGACATTGTCGGCGGCAGCCATTGCATGACGCCCCGTTACCTGCAAAGCCAGATTGACCAGTCGCTCGGGAACATGAATGTTTCGACGATTGACGTTTATTACATTCACAATCCCGAATCGCAGCTTGGAGTAGTCTCGCACGCTGAGTTTGAATCGCGCCTTCGTTCGGCTTTCGAGCTTCTGGAACGCAACATCAGCGACGGCAAGATCAGGATGTACGGCGCAGCGACGTGGAATGGCTTTCGTGTCCCGATGGATGATCGCGGGCATCACTCGCTTGAGAGTATGGTCGAGATTGCGCGTGAGGTCGGAGGAGACGCGCACGGCTTTCGCTTCATCCAACTTCCTTTCAACCTCGCCATGCCCGAAGCGCTCGTCGCCAGTAATCAACCTCTGGAAGGCGCGCAGGTCTCCGTGCTTGAAGCGGCAAGCGCGCTGGGCGTCACGGTCGTCGCCAGCGCCTCCATCTTTCAGGGCAAGGTTGCGCGAGGACTTCCTGAACACATCCGCGAGCCGCTCGGGTCACTGGCGACCGACGCGCAAACGGCCATCCAGTTCGTCCGCTCCGCGCCTGGCGTCACGACCGCCCTTGTCGGCATGAGCAACCGCGAGCACGTCGAAGAGAATCTACAACTCGTCCGCATCGCGCCGACGCTGCCCGAAGCTTTTCAGGAATTGTTTGCTGAGAGCGAAGAATAATACAGGGGCGAGACGATTCCTCTGTCCCTACAAATATTAACTCGGAGGCTCACAGTCGTGGCACAGCAAGAGATCAAATCCTTCGACGAGTTCTGGCCTTACTATGTTGAGGAACACAGTCAGCCTGCGACGCGCGCACTGCATTTTGCCGGGACGGCGACGGCGCTGGCGTGCGTCGCCACGCTTGCTGCGAATAGAAAATGGAAGTGGCTGCCCGTTGCTCTCGTTCCCGGTTATGCGGCAGCGTGGATCGGCCATTTCCTTGTCGAAAAGAACAGGCCCGCGACATTCAAGTATCCGCTCTGGTCTTTCCTGGCCGATCAAAAGATGTTCGGCCTGATGCTCGCCGGAAAGATGGAAGAAGAAATCGAAAGAATCAAAGCCGAGGAAATCAAATGATGAAAAAAATATTCATGCTCATCGCTCTCCTGTTATTTACCGTCACGACAAACGCGCAGATGAAGCCTCCGACGGAATCCGTCCTCGACCGTTTCCTGCGCTACATCAAGATTGATACGCAGTC
>JACCVS010000821.1 GCA_013698055.1 Acidobacteriota bacterium | reverse complement strand
GAAGGCAGCGGCGTTGACCGGCTCATCAAAAGCGCCTATCGGCTGCTTGGTTTGATGTCGTTTCTGACAGCAGGTGAAAAAGAAGTGCGCGCCTGGACGATTCCGCAGGGCACGCGCGCCCCGCAAGCCGCCGGTGTTATTCACTCAGACATCGAGCGCGGCTTCATTCGCGCCGAAGTCGTCGGCTATGACCAATTGACGAGCGCAGGCTCTTATGCTGCGGCGCGCGAGCAAGGCTTGCTTCGTCTGGAAGGCAAAGAGTATGTGATGCAGGAAGGCGATGTGGTGCATTTCCGTTTCAACGTCTGAAGTGCTCGGTTTTTCAGAAAGCCTCACCTTTGCCATCTCGCACCGTCAGGAATTCAACTTTTTCCTCTCATACTTCCCTATTATCTTTTCAAGCGTTATCATTATGGAAATTTACTATTTCAAGATGTGTGGCGCGGTGTCGTTTGCCCAACTATGAAGCGAAGCAGAAAGACGGCAAGAAGTGATTCGCTACTTATCGAGTCAGGGGAGAGATGGAAATGAGACGCAGAGATGCAGGACTTATTATGGTGGCGGTAGGTGTTCTTTGTGGAATCATTTATATACTGGTCAAGCTCGGCGGGTCTTCTTCCGCTTCCACACAGGCAATTAATTTAGTTATGTATATAGGCATTGTTGCTATCATTGCCGGATTGATAGTCTTCGGAACATCGAAAGCGAAAAGCATTCTGTAAGAAAGTCGGCGAGTAACCTCACCAGTATTACAGTAGCAATAACTAAACTAACATCAGAAGGAAACGAAATGGCAAGAAAACGAGGAAGCAATGCACTGAACGACGCAATGGAGGCAGGGCGTGAAGCACTTGGTCAGACCACGCAGGTCGCCGGTGAAATGATGAATCAGGCGTCCAAGGTGGCCGGGAGCACAGTTGATGCCGCGTCCAAAATAGCCGCGCCCGTGGTTAACTCTGTCATGCCCGGCGGCAAGGAAACGAGCGCGCCGTCAGCACAGAAGACGATTAAAAAGGGAGCGCAGGAGAATAAACGGCTTGTCAGGAAACAAGCGGAAGCAGCCAACAAGCTCACAACCAGAACCGCGCAAGCCGCTAATAAGGTTGCTGGCAAGGCGAGCAGAGCAGCAAGGTCAGCAGCAACTTCAACAGCGAAAGCCAGCACCCGCTCGACGGGAGCAACTAAGAAGAGTTCCGCAAAGAAGAGTTCCACCAAAAAGAGAAGCGGCAAGAAGTGAGTGGCATCTCAACATTAATGCGTACTTGGTGAAAAGTCAGCGCAAGCCTTATAATTGAGCTTCCTGACCGTTGCTAATGCGCATGAGAAGGAAACATTCTCTGTGCGCCCGATTACTGAGCTATCTTAACAATTAAGAGGAGAGAACCAGATGATTTCCCTGAAACGTTTCTACATTTCCACCTTCGCCCTGCTGTTTTTTGTTCTGTGCGCGGCGTCACACTCGATGGCTCAGACCAATACTTTGCGCCTGCCGCGTCCGAGCCAGAAGGCCAGCGCCATGCAGACCATCGGCGTCACGGACATCACGATCACTTACAGTCGCCCGGGCGTGAAGAATCGGAAAATCTGGGGCGATCCTCCTGCGGGTAGCGTGGCGGGCACAGCAACCTTGGATGACGCACGCTCGCGGGCGAAAGATGCTCCCATCGTGCCTTACGGTCATGTTTGGCGCACTGGCGCGAACGAAGCGACATTGTTTGAAGTCAGCGATAACGTGCTGATTAACGGGCAACCGCTCGCCGCCGGGCGCTACAGCTTTCACACCATTCCCGGCAAAGATGAGTGGACGATCATCTTCAATAAGGACGATGGGCAATGGGGCAGCTTCGCTTACGATGAAAAGAAGGACGTGCTCCGCGTCAAGGCGAAGCCGGAGATGGTCGCCGAGAATCAGGAGTGGCTGGCTATTAGCTTCGACCCCGTGACGGAAAACTCCGCGCGCGTCAACATCCGCTGGGAGAGATTGCGAGTTCCCTTCACCGTAGAAGTGAAAGATGTGAATGCTCTCGCCATCGAAAAAGCGCGCTCTGCCATCGCTGCGTCCAAGCCCGACGACTGGCAGTCGCGAATGCAGGCCGCGAACTTCGCTTTCCAAAGCAAGCTCAACATGGAAGAAGCGATGCAATGGCTCGACCAATCCATCAAGATTAAAGAGACTTTCAACAACGTCGGTTTGAAGGCGCGCGTGCTTGCCGAACAGGGCAAGACCGCCGACGCCGTCGCCGCTGGTGAAAAGGCTATCCAACTCGGCAAGGAAGCCAAGGCCAATCCGCAGGCCATCGCCAACATGGAAAAACTCGTGTCTGATTGGAAGGCCAAGAAGTAGTCAGCTATGAGACAGAGGAAAACGTGAGCGGTAAGGGGGGTTGCCGTAGTTGTGAAAATAGTTGTGACTAGAGCGAGAATCAGCATGAGGATCAGTTTGCTCATCATGCTGATTCTTTCATCCATTACTGTCGCTGTCGCTCAAAGCTCAACGGTGGACGAGTTGCGCTCTCAGCTAAGTGACGCGCAGAAGAAAGAGGAAGAACTTCAAGCGCGAGTTAAGCGGATAGACGAGGACATGAAGCCTGAAAATATCGAGAAGGTTTTTGCCCTCAACGGCTCGACTCGGCCTGAAGAGTTGCGCGAGCAGCGCCGCCGCCAGCTTGAAAGCGAAAAAACAAATGTCCGCGCGCAGCTTGACCAACTGTCTCAGAGTCGCGCCC
>JACCVS010000820.1 GCA_013698055.1 Acidobacteriota bacterium | reverse complement strand
TGTGATGAGGCTGCGGTCGGCGGCAACGGGCGGCAGGCGCTGTGAAGGCTGCTCAATCAGACGAATACGCTTCTTCTTCGCCGTTGGTTGAAGGCTCGCCAGAGTTTCGCGCACCACGTCGTCCAGTCTGAGCGGAATCTTTAAGACTTCCTGCTTGTCTCCGGCTTCAAGCTGCGTGACGGTGAGGAAGGTGTTGATCATCCTTGAGAGACGCTGCGACTCGCTGTTGATGATTGAGAGAAACTCGCGGGATTCCGCCGGGATGGCTTCGTCGTTCATGAGCAGCTCTGCAAAGCCGTTGATGCTTGTGATCGGCGTTCTAAGCTCATGCGACATCAGCGAAATCATGTCGCTCTTTAACTTGTCGTATTCCTTGATGCGCGTCACATCACGCACGGTGACAGCGAGGCAAAGCGGTTGCGCGCCCGTCGCGCCGTTCTCGCCACTTCGTTCTGTGACGAGAGCAATCCGCAACTCCAGTGTCTGATTATTGCGATCTGGAAAGTGCATTTCGCGCTCGTAGGCATCGCCCGTTTGCAATACGCGACGCACGGCGATGGAAGGCTCGTCGAAGACGCCTCCGCGAAAGCGATTAAGGAGACCGAAGAGGTCGAGTGAGCGCGCTTGTGCTTCAGTCAATCGTGCGGCTTTTAAGAGCGGCGGATTGACGTAGGCGAGCGTGCCATCGAGGTAAGCGACGGCGTGCCCGTCGGATGCTTCCGAGAGAACTTCTGCTCCGAATCTCTGCTCAATCAAGAGTCCACTCAAGACGCCGAATGATTCAAGGCGACTTTCGGCGGCGTGGGCTGAAACTAGAGTCAGGAAGTTATTCGGCACTGCACGTTTGCGCGCTTCGTCGCGTTGAAAATTGCGCGCCAACTGCTCGCCGACAGCCAGGAGCAGCGGGCGGTCACTCTCATCGAAATTTCCACGCAGGCGAACGAGCAGCGCGCCTAAGGAGCGTCCTTCATGCTTGAGCGGCAGTGCGACGCTGGCAGTTGCATGGTCGTTTCCATCAGTTGTAGCACCTGCTGGATTCGTCGTCTCTATCTTGCCGGATTTAACGGCGCGCTCACATAAATTCACTCCTTCGCGCCAGGCGGAGTTGCGGTTAATTTCCACACTGCTGCTGCTAGTGGAAGGGCGCAAACGCGCAGCGGGAGCGAGTTGATTGTTCTCGTCCGGGTGAAATATGACGGCTTCCTCAAGCGGCAGGACGGTTTCCAGAAGTTTCAGCCCGCTCATCAGACGCTCGTTCGATGAGCCGCCTTCAATCCGGCTAACATGCGAAGTCGCGTGCCTGATGTTGCGTGTCAACATCGAGTCAGTCGTCCACAGTCGCCTGACTTGAACTGCCACCAATGAGGCAAGAGCGGCGAGTGCCATCGGCGCAAACGCGATGTCTATATGCAGGAAACGGGAGAAGAGCAGGCTGACGCAGCTTAAAAGCACAAGGCCACCAACGAAAAACGGTAGGATACGCTTCGCTCCGGCGCGCGCCGTAGCAAAGCCCGCGCTGAGTCCGGCAGCCAGAATCATCAGAGCGCCCAGCCACACCTGCGGAGCGGCGGTTGGGTCTGACTCCGACGGACGCGCGAACAGAAAGGCCGCCTGAATTGAAGCCAATAGCCCCGCTGCCCATAAAAGCAGGATCGTGAGAGCCGCGCACAATGCCAGTCCCAGCGAAATCAATAAGGATCGTAACGAAGAATTTCTGTTTTTCAAGCTGATTGAGGCCGGAATGGATGGCGAGTTTCTTAAGGATACGCTTTGCCTGACTGACAAGGCGCTGAACCGTAATAATTATACAATGAAAAGCATCGTTTAATAAAGAACCATTTTCGGCGGGAAAACTGAGGGTAAAAAGCGAGAAAGAGCTTTTTCTAAGCCAGAAGGGCAGTTAAAGCGGCGAACAGGTCAGGCTCTTCGTCTTCGGCGACGGTTCTGAGGTCTATGAGGAGTTTGCCCTCACCAATGCGCGCGATGACGGGAAGCTGTGAGAGGCGCAAAGCCCTATCCAGCGTGTCAGCCGAGAGCGTTTCGTGTGTCAGGGCAATCAGGGCGGTGGGCGGGTGCGTGGTGGGCGCAGAGCCACCGCCGATGGCCGATCGCCCTTTGATGATTTCGCACCGGAGCGCAGAGTCTGAAGCCTGCTCTTGTAGTTTTAAGATTAGAGCCTGGGCGCGCTTCTCGATTTCCTCGATTGTCAAAGCAAGCATCCGAAGCACTGGAATTTCATCAAAAGCAGCATCGCGGCGGTAAGCATCGAGCGTGGCTTCAAGCGCGGCAAGGGCGAGTTTGTCCGCACGCAAGGCGCGGTAGAGTGGATGTTTTCGTAATTTCTCGACAAGCTCTCGCTGACCCACGATCAGACCGGCCTGCGCTGAGCCGAGCAGTTTATCTCCACTGAAAGAGACGATGTCTGCCCCGACCCTGATTGAATCACCGATGACAGGCTCGTCCGCCAGCCCAAATGAATTGAGATCGAGAATCACGCCCGACCCGGCGTCTTCGTAGAGAGGTAGTCCCGCTTCGTGCGCGAGTTCGGCGAGTTCTGTGAGTGTCGGCGTAGCCGTAAATCCGACGATGCGATAGTTCGATGGATGCACGCGCATGACGAGTCGCGTGTTCTCGGTTAACGCCCGTTTGTAATCCGAGAGGCGCGTCCTGTTGGTCGCGCCGACCTCTACGAGGCGCGTGCCGGACTGAGCCATGACATCGGGCACGCGAAAGTCGCCGCCGATTTCAACCAATTCGCCGCGTGAGACAATCGTCTCGCCATTTTGGGCGAGCGTTGTCAGGATGAGCAGGGCGGCGGCAGCGCAGTTGTTAACGACAAGCGCGGCTTCGGCTCCTGTCAGGTCAACGAGTAATTCTTCAACACTGCTCCCGCGCCGCCCGCGCGCTCCCTTCTCCAAATCGTATTCGAGTGTGCAGTATCGTGCCGCCTCGTCTGCAACGGCGCGCCTCGCGGCCTTTGAGAGAGGGGCGCGTCCCAGATTAGTGTGCAGGATGACGCCGCTGGCATTGATGACGTGTCGCAGGCCGCTTGCCGCTTCGCGCCGACAGGCAAGCTCAAGCCTGCGCGCTGCTTCATTGAGCAAACTCTCGCGCGAGTGATTGCTATCATTGCCCGCAATTTCGGTTGATGGTGCCTGAAATCCAGC
>JACCVS010000813.1 GCA_013698055.1 Acidobacteriota bacterium | reverse complement strand
CCATTGTACTGGCGGCGGGGAGTGGTTGGACTTCGATAACCTTCCTTATTAATCCCGGCAATCTAACCGCCGCACTAGGTAGTGTGCAGGCGGCACTGACGAATACGACCGCGATTAGAATCTATCACAGTCCAACGGCGGCGGGAGGTGAACCCGTGCCCGTCCAGGGGCAGCTAGGTGTGGACAACATCACGGCGAACGGCCGTCCCGGAACCAACGACCATACTGCTACTCGGCACCGGTCTGGCAGGAGTCGCCGCAAAGGTTCGCAAGCGGCGCACGGCACAGAAGGGGAGGGTGTCAGATATTTTGTGTAAATGAGTTGAGCGTGCCGAGCGGCACACGGTCTTCAAAGATGATGACGAAAGCATTCAAGGCGCGACTCCAGTTCGGGATCGGCATCGTCCACTTTTTCTGGATGTTTTGCAATGCCAAGTACAACAGTTTGAATGCCGCATCATCATGCGGAAACGAGGCGCGCGTCTTGATCGTTTTACGCAACGTCATGTTCAAAGATTCAATGACGTTCGTCGTGTAGATCGCCCGTCGGATTTCTTCCGGGTACGAGAACATCGGGATCAGCCGTGCCCAGTTAGAGCGCCACGACTTGGCGATCAGCGGATACCGGTCATTCCACCGCTCAGCAAAGGCTTCGAGTTGGCGGGCGGCTTCCTGCTCGGTTGCCGCGCGGTAAATAGCTTTCAGGTCTGCCGCCACATCTTTCCGATCTTTGAACGATACAAACGCCAGCGAGTAACGAACAAGATGCACCAGACACAACTGGACTTCTGTTTTCGGGTACACCGCTTCGATGGCTTCCGGGAAGCCTTTCAGACCATCAACGCAGGCGATGAAGATGTCTTTGACTCCCCGGTTCTTCAGTTCAGTGACGACTGAGAGCCAGAACTTCGCGCCCTCATTCTCTGACACCCACATGCCGAGAACTTCCTTGCGCCCCTGCATGTTGACGCCGATGGCGAAGTAAATCGCCTTGTTAGAAACTCTGCCTTGATCTCTGATCTTCACCTGCAAGGCATCAAGGTAGAGAATCGGATAGACCTCATCTATATGGACGGCACACCAAGATGCCGAGTCGGGCTTGAGTCAATATAATTGTCGCGCAGATAAACTCACGCAGCCAAAGGAGACCAGATGCTGAGCGACAAGGATTATCTGGAAGCTACTCGACGATTCAAGAACAAGAAAGAAAATGCCCACGCGCGTCAGCGCTATCACGCGCTGCTGTTGGTGACGAAAGGCTATAGCTATCTCGAAACTGCTGACATCCTGTTTGTCGATGAGGGAACGATCAGCCGGTGGGCGAGCCTGTATCAAGCGAGCGGTCTTGATGGACTGAAGAATCACCCGCGCTGGGGAGGGGAGCACGGCCAACGACCTCTGACCCGAGAGGAGTTGACCTTGCTCAGTACGTTGCTTGAAACGGAGGCGATGCCGGGCACGGAGGTGGGCGGCGGGTGGACAGTCAAAGCGATTCGTGACCTTGTAGCAGAACGCTTTGAGATCAGATATAGCCGCCGAGGAATCAGGAAACTGCTGTGGGCGATCAAGTGGAGTTATCAGCGTGGGCGTAAACTCTACATTAAGCGCAGTGCCGCAGAGCAGGCGCGCTTTGAATTGGAGACAGCGGAAGTATTGGCTGCATTCGCGAAAAGTGGTCGGCTGATGACGCCATTGGCTGGCGATCAGAGCAAGGTCTACTTGGAGGGGACGATTGCTAAGAGATGGAATCCTGTCGGCCTGCAACCTGTGATTGCCGATGGCGCGCGAAGTAAGCAGGCTGAGAACATCTATGGCGCAGTGCATCTGGGCACGGGCGCGGAGGTAGCGCCCTTCTGTATTGATTGGCAAGATAGTGATGCGACCATCCGCTGGATGGAGATGGTTCTCCAAGAGTGTCCGCAAGGCGAGATCGTGCTGTGGATTGATGGAGCGCCGCATCACACGAGTGACGAAGTTGCAGAGTGGTTGGAGGAAAACAAGCGGTTGCGGGTGATCAACTTCCCGGCCTATACGCCTGAAGAGAATCCGAAAGAAGCAACGTGGAAGACGTTGAAAGAAGAGGTCAGCCACCACTGTTGGCATGAGAGGTTTGCCGACTTGAGCAACGCCATTGACGGCTTCTATCAGACCGCCCGCAAGCACACGGTGAGTTTCTTGGAGAAGTTCGGGTACTGTTGGAGCGGTGGAAGAATTCATCCGTTACCCCAGACTTGAAAACTCATAATCCATATCTTGGTGTGCCAGT
>JACCVS010000811.1 GCA_013698055.1 Acidobacteriota bacterium | reverse complement strand
TGTCGCCACGCGCGCCAGGCCACCGCGCGTTCCTTTATCAACAGCCGAAATCTGGTACACGTCATTTAATTGCAGCAACGTGATTCGCACCGTGCGCTCAACGCTCGCCTGCGCGAGGGCGGAAACCGCAGCGAGTACAGTAAGAACGAACGCGAGGCTCACGCGACGCGCAAACTTTAAGCGTGGGGAAACCATAAAGAACTCCTCCGGGGCTGAATAACCTTATACATTAAGCTGATAGTTAGGACGAATTCGAGAGGCTGCATTATACTTCAGCCATCGCAGAGCGAGCCAATGACAAATCAAACTACTCCAAGCATCGAGATCAAATCCGAACTCGCGCCGCCCGCAGAAGGCGAAGCCGTGGCCGTTTGCATCTTCACAGATGAGCCGCGTGCAGGACTAACGCAGGGGGACGAGCTACAGCCAATCGTTGACAAGCTGATCCGCGATGGCGAGTTCAAAGGCGAAGCGGAGACTTCGCTGCTTCTTCATGCGGCCAACTTAAACGGTGACAGCGCGCGGCGATTGCTTCTCATTGGTCTCGGCGCGCACGCTGATTTTGACGCGAAGACTTTCAGCCGCGCAGCCGCAATGGCCGTGCGCCGTGCGCGCGCAAGCCACATCAAGCATTTACATTTCATCATGCCAGCGCTCGACAGCGCGGCGCACATGACGCGCGCCCTCGTCGAAGGCGCTCTGACGGGGCTTTACGATAACGCCTTTTACCGGAAACGCGAAGATGAAACGCCGCTTGAGCAGCTGACAATCATCACTCCCGAACGGAGCGCCAGGCTCCACGAAGAGATTGAGCGCGGGCGCATCGTGGCCGAAGCCGTCAACTGGACGCGGGCTTTAGCAGACGAGCCGGGCGGAACGCTTCCGCCGCTTGAGTTCGCCAGACGCGCCGCTTTGATGGCCGAAGAATTCAATCTTCAGGTCGAGACGATTGATGCAAATGAGATTAAAGAGCTTGGGATGGGCGGACTCTGGGGCGTCGGCAAGGGTTCGGACAATCCCCCCGCGCTGATCGTGATTCGCTATGAACCCGAAGGCATGAGCGCAAGCGATGAGTTGTGGGCATTCGTCGGCAAAGGCATCACCTTCGATACGGGCGGCATCTCCCTCAAGCACGGCCTTGACATGTACGAGATGAAGACCGACATGGCTGGCGGTGCTGCAGTCCTCGGCGCGTTGCGCGCCATCGCGCAACTCAAGCCGCGACGCCGCATCGTCGGCATCGTCCCGTCAGCCGAGAACATGCCTTCAGGCAGAGCCATCAAACCGGGCGATGTTATCAAGACCCTGGCCGGATACACGATTGAAGTCGTTGACACGGATGCTGAAGGGCGGCTGGTTCTGGCTGACGGGATTGCTTATGCCAAACAGCTCGGCGCATCTCGCATCGTTGATCTGGCGACGCTCACCGGCTCAATCATCGTCGCGCTCGGCGATCACCGCACGGGACTCTTCAGTAAAGACGATGAATGGACGGGCCGCGTCATGCAATCGGCAGAGAGAGCGGGCGAACCGGCGTGGCGGATGCCCGTCAGCGATGACTACAAAAAGCCCATTGAGAGTACCATCGCCGACTTCAAAAACTATGGTGGTCGCCCCGACGCCACCGCTGCCGCGCTTCTCTTGAGCAAGTTCGCCGGAGAGACTCCCTGGGTACACTTGGACATCGCAGGCACATCATGGCACGACCAGACGCAAGCCCACGCCCCAAAAGGCTCGACGGGCGCAGGAGTCCGCACGCTTGTGGAGCTTGTCTGCGGTGGAAGTTAAGACTGTCCGCCAAAACCTATAAGGCCAAGTCTTGTCCCTGCCCGCTTTCTTTGCGGAAAACATTGGTTGAGACAAGCCCTGCCTCTACAAACTTGGTTTCCAATCTCAAGCATGGCTTTGAATGAGACAATCTTTCTCACGGGCTTTCCCGGCTTCATCGCCGGGCGTCTCGTCAAGCGATTGGCGAGGGAAGGCGCGCGGTTTCTCCTGCTCGTGCAGCCAACGTTTATGGAACGTGCGCGTGAAGAAGCAGTACACATCGCGGAGGAAGCGAATGCTACTGCGGATAACTTTCGTCTCATCGAAGGCGACGTTACGCAACCTGATTTAGGTATCTCGCCCCTGGAAATCGAAAGAGCGCGGGAAGAGACGACTATAATTTTTCATCTCGCCGCCATCTATGACCTCGCCGTCGAGCAGGGTCTGGCGATGAGCGTCAACGTCGAAGGCACGCGCAACGTCAACAAGCTCGCGCTCACCTTGCCCAACCTGCGCCGCTATCATTATGTCTCGACCTGTTATGTCGCGGGACTCCGCACCGGAGTGATTCTTGAGACCGAGTTGCAGCATGAGAGCGGGTTTCGCAATTTCTACGAAGAGACGAAGTATCTGGCCGAGATGGAAGTCGAAGCGCTTAAGACACAACTGCCTGTGACGATTCATCGCCCTGCGGTTGTCTGCGGTGATTCGCGCACGGGCGAGACGGCAAAGTATGACGGCGTTTACTACCTGATTCTTTATCTGCTCAAACACCCCTCGCTGCTCTCGCTCGTCAATATCGGTAACCTGCGGGTGACGCTCAACCTGGTGCCTGTTGATTTCGTCGTCGAAGCGCTGACCGCGCTCGTGAAAGACGAGCGCGCAATCGGTGCGACGCTGCAACTGGCCGATCCGAACCCCCTCACGACTCATGAACTCTTTGAAGCAATCGCCAGAGCTTTAGTCGGTCGCGGCTCTCGCCTCACGCTTCCTGTCGGGCTGGTGCGCTCAAGTTTGTCCCTGCGTATCTCCTCGAAGATCACTGGCCTACCACAGTCCGGCGTTCCCTACTTCTTTCTCAACCAGACGTATGACACGACGCTCGCAAGCGAGATTCTTACAACCCACAATATTCGCTGCCTGCCCTTTCATGATTATGTTGGGGCACTCGTTGAATACGTCGCGCAGCACCCAAAACTCTAAATCAGTTTGTAGAGGCAGGAACAAGCCTTGCCCCGAAAATTCAGGGCTATTCATTCTCAGCGAAGAATAAGGACAATCCACGAAGTCACACGCAGCGACACGAAATCAGTGGCTTGCTTCGTGTTGTTTCGTGTGACTTCGTAGATAGCTTTTTCGCTCGCTACGGCAAGCTGGCCGTCGAATCAGAGATGAATAGACCTTGCTACAATTTATCGTCGGTTGACAGATTACCAATTTAGAATTATTCTAATTCCAGGTGAAATAACCATGAATTCAAGTGACATAGATCAGGGTGGCGCACGGACGCTTACGCGGCAGCGTGAAGCCGTCCTTCAGGTGATTCGCGAAAGCGAGAATCATTTGACGGCGAGCGAGATATTCGAGGCGGCGCGCAAGCGTCTGCCCTCGATCAGCTACGCGACCGTCTACAATTCGCTGAAATATCTGAGAGAGACCGGGCTGGTGCATGAAATCAGCTTCGGCGGTGCGGGCGCGAGTCGTTACGACCGCGAGACGGCAAGGCACGATCATGCGCTCTGCACTGCTTGCGGCAAGCTGGTTGACTTTGATTTGACGGTCACAAGCGATGTCATGCGCGCGGCGATTCGCAAGACGCGTTTTAAGCCGGAATCTATTCACCTGACGCTCAGAGGATTATGCCCCGACTGCCGGGAATGAAGAGCTAACCGCAATTCATGAAGTTTGAGAACGCCCAGCACAAGCTCTAGGATTCTGCGCGTTTGATGGAAAAATGCACTTAAAAGGATGGAGAGAAATATGCAAGCGACAGCAGCAACAGCAAGGGAAAGCGCGATGGTCGGACAGCCCGCGCCGGATTTCGACATGGGTTCCACCAAGAACCTTGAGACCTTGAAAGAGAACGTCAAGCTCTCAGACTATAAAGGACAGTGGGTTGTCCTCCTGTTCTACCCGCTCGATTTCACTTTCGTCTGCCCGACGGAGCTGACGACTTTCAGCGACCGCTACGAAGATTTTCAGGGCATCGGTGCTGAGATCATCGGCGTCTCGACCGATTCGGTCTTTTCACACCGCGCCTGGATTCAGACGCCGCGCGACAAAGGCGGCGTGGCCGACCTTAAATACCCGCTCGCGGCTGATTCGACCAAGCAGGTGGCGAGCGATTACGGCGTGCTGATCGAAGACAAGGGCATTGCGCTTCGCGGGCTGTTCGTGATTGATCCCGAAGGCATCTTGCGCTACAAGGTGATTCACGATCTCAACATTGGTCGCTCAGCCGAAGAAACGTTGCGTGTCATCCAGGCATTGCAGACCGGCGGACTCTGCCAGGCCGAATGGAAACCGGGACAGGAAACGATTAAAGCGTAAGAAAGTGATAGGTGATGGGTAATAGGTTATAGGAAAGAGCTTTTCTCTTATCACCTATCACCTATTACTCATCACTGAGGTTTTATTATGCCAATGAGAATTGGAACGGAGATGCCCAAGCTAGACGGGGCAACTGAATGGTTTGGGAGTACGCAGGCGCACGCCGAAGCGGAAGCCGAAGGGCATCCCACGCTCGTGCATTTCTGGTCTGTCAGTTGTGGGACATGTAAAGAGAATATGCCGCGCGTCAACGAGTGGCGCGAGGGGCGGCGCGAAGAGGGCTTGCGCGTGATTGCCATCCATATGCCGCGTTACGAAGCGGACACGGATGTCGAAGCGGTGCGCGAGGCTATTAGCAAGTACGACATCACGGAGCCGTGCGCGGTTGATAACGGGCACAAACTGCGCGACGCTTTTCATAACGAGAATGGTTACGTCCCCGCGTATTATTTGTTCGACGCCCAAGGCAAGCTCAAGAGTTTCGCCGCAGGTGAGCGCGGCCTCGACATGCTTGCTTCGGCGCTGGAACGAATGCTTGCCAACGCAGCGGCAACAGCATAGTATGTGACATCGGCACAAGGCTAACATCCCCCATCTTAATTTCGCCCCGCGATCAAGAGAAGCGCTCAAGACAGGAAGGTCGAATGATGAGGGATCAACTCGTTAGGCTGAGAGCTATCTCAGTTGCCGTTATATTACTCGCCGCAACATTGGGTGCGTCCTCACACGAAGCGAAGGAAGAAGTCCTCCCAAATTTTCATCAGGTCAACGAACAATTCTATCGCGGCGCGCAGCCTTTGAAGGGTGGAATTGAAAAGCTGCGTGCGCTCAAGATCAAAACCGTCATTAATCTTCGCAGCGAAGATGAGCAAACGAGCGCCGAAGAGGCGGAAGCGCGTGCGGCTGGACTGAATTATTTCAGCGTACCACTGCCGGGGCTGAAGCGTCCCAAGGACGAGCAGGTCGAGAAAGTTCTGGCGATTATTAATGATTCTTCAAACTGGCCTGTCTTTGTTCATTGCCATCACGGGGAAGATCGCACGGGCACAATCATCGCCGTCTATCGAATCTCACATGACGGTTGGACTTCGGAACAGGCGAAGAAGGAAGCGAAGAAGTATGGTATGAGTCGCTTCCAGTTCGGGATGAAGGATTACATCGGAGATTACTACAAACGCTGGATGCAGCATCAGACGCAACAACCGGCGAAGGCTGTCTCTTTCCTCATGACAGGTCAGCTAATTCCAGAGACCTAAAGCCTGACCAATCAACTTCAATAAATAAACCGCCAGGAAGATTGAGCCGACCAGCATACCGATTAAAACGAGAATTATCAGGCCGACGAAAAGCCAGTCGCTCTTTCTTCCCTGCTTCGCTTCGTCCGCTGACTTGACGGTTGCGCGCTTGCGGATCAGCGCCATGTTCCTCTCGTTCGATTTCCAGACGAAGTCAAACGCATCGCCGACCACCGGAACCGCTCCGAACAGGAAATCAAGGCCGATATTCATGCCCATCCGCAGGAGCGTGACTTTCGGAACACGGTAACGCACGCCAGCCGCCAGAATGTAGAAAGAAGCGAGCGAGGTCGCCGCATCGCCCACGCCCGGAATCAGACCGACGATGGAGTCGAGGCCAAAGCGCCAACTCGTTCCCGGAATGCGAAACAATCCGTCGAGCAAATGGCTTAAACTATCAAGGCTGCGCTCGACCTCGACTGTCTCGGGCTTGCGTGTGGCTTTTCCAGCTAAAGTTCCGATCTTATTCTTCAGTTCCCTCACCTCTTCACCTGAGCCTCGTCATCTGCTGCCAGAAAAACCTGCCGAGCCGCGAAAACGCATTGCGATCATTTTTCGCAAAGTTCGGATTTATGCCCAGTGCGGCGGCCAGACGCGGGTCGGGCGGCGCAATGTCCTCGTCGCCGTACTTTCCCGAAAGCCAGCGATTGAATGTGCGCGTGACGGCGCGACGTTGCGGGCGCAAGGCTTCTCCGACGAACGCGCCACGCAAATCATCCAATCCGGCAATCTCAAGAACGTTCGTTTCGTAGTAGCTCCTGAGCGCGGCGAAAAATTTCGCGTCGCCCATGAGTTTGCGTAAGCTGACAAACATCAGAGCGCCTTTGCTGGCGACGATTGCCGCATACTGAAAAAAGTTTCGATACTCGCGCGCCGAGCGCGTCGCGGCCATATCCTCGCCGCCGAACGTCCGGTAGACCTTATACACGCCGCGCAGTTGGTCATCGAGCGCAGCTTCGGCACGCGCCTCGCCATGAACCTCTTTGTAGTATAGAAGCGCAGACCAGTTTGCCAGAGCTTCGTCCAGCACAGGATCACGCTCCGGGTTGTTACCGACGGCCACGCCCCACCATTGCTGCGCAACGACGTGCGCCACAGTGAATTCCAGACTGTCTTCGAGTGACGCGCGCTGCTCGCGCACAATCTCCGGCAGAGAGCGCATCGAAGGTGAATCGAAATCAACATAGAAGGCGCTGGCGATGACTCCGAGGCCGGAGAACTCCGCGCTGCCCAGTCCCGCGACGAGCGGCGCGTCCACGATGCTCACCAGTTTGTGCGGTAACTGGCCGAAACGCTCGCTGTAAATTCGCACCGCCTCCGTAGCCGAAGCGAGAACGCGCCGGCCTGTGACTTCATGCTCTGGCGTGAAGATCGAGCGGACGGTCACGCCATTAACCGTGCGCTCGGCGGAACGTAGATTGCGCCCTCCGACGAGAGCAAAGTCGCGTAGATTCTCGCCCTCGAACTCGCGCACACTGTACCCGGCGCGCTCGCTTTCTTTAGAAGTTTCACGCGCTCGCGCGGACGCGAACAGGGCGACATCCGCTGGCGCGTCAACCGTAACTTCGTAATCGGCGCTCTCGGCAAAAATTGTGTCACCGATGGTCGTCTCGACCTTGCGTTGCCACTCGTCATTGTCGCGCGCGGCCAGAATCGGGTAACTCGCGCCCAACAACATCACGCCGCGCGAGCGATAGTTGATGTCACGCGCTCGCCTTGTCTCCCGCTCGCTGCGAAGCGCCGCGCCGACTTGTTGCATCACGTGAACCAGCAGCCCCGTCTCTTCCGAATCAATTTCGGGAACGCTGCCCTTGAAGCTGATTTCAATTTCAGTTGAAGAGTTTGGAGCAACAGTCTCGCGCAAATTCACGCGCAGGATTGTTCCCTGATCGTCTAGCGAGAAAGGCTGCAGCACACCATTCGACCCGGCACGCACTTCGCTGATTTCAAGATGCGGCTCGTCAATCGTTGGGGCTGGTGGGACGGCGCGCTGAAGCGGAGCGCGTAGATTCGGGTAAAGGTGAAAATAGAGGACGGACGCCGTGCGATCATCACGGTTCACCCACCGCACTCTCTCCTTTCCTGTATAGGTGCGCCCGTCGAAATCGAGCTGAAAGTTGATCCGGTATCTGGTGCGCTCCGTTTGCGACGACGGAGATTGTTGCGGCTGAACGGGCTGCCGTGAGGCGACATCGTCCCGGGCAAATGCGGCAGCAGAAGCCCCAAGCAGCATGAGTACGATTAAAACGGCGCGGGCTTCTCGTGCGCGGTTCGCGTTTTTTTGTCCCCAGAGTTTGTTCAAGGTTTTCCTGTGCGCTTCTTCTTCGTTTCACCGGGGGGCGTCGTTGAACTCTTGGATGCATCGCGTGCGCTCTCGGTGACGGTGATTTTGCTAATCCGATCACCACGCGCAACGCGGTCAACTACTTCCATGCCCGCGACAACGCGCCCGAAGACCGTGTAGCCGCCGTCCAGGTGCGGCTGCGGGCTGTGCGTCACGAACCATTGCGAGCCGCCCGTGTCTTTGCCAGACAGAGCCATCCCGACCGCGCCGCGCTCGTAGGTAACTTCGTTTATCTCGCAGCGAATCTGATAGCCGGGGCCGCCGTTGCCGTCGCCGCGCGGGTCGCCACCCTGAACGACAAAATTCGGCACGACTCGATGAAACGTAATGTTGTTGAAGTAGCCGCTTTGAGCGAGCTGCACGAAGTTATCAACATTCAAAGGGGCATCGTCAGGGAGCAACTCGATGGTAAACGCTCCCTTGTCTGTGCTGACCACCGCGCGCACGGATTTGCCGAGACGCGCCAACGCACGGGCGTAATCGCCTGCCGTGTTACGCGGCGAGATGGGAGCGACGCGCTGTGAAAAATCACCCGCGCCGTTTGCTTTCAAAAGGGTGGCGGCACGACGACGGACGAGGTTGTCCTGAGAATCAAGCATCGTCTTGATCGCTTCGTTAGCCGCAGGCGATTTCTGTTTGGCGAGCGAGTCGAGAATCGAAAGCGACGCGTCGTTCAACTCATCACGCGTCGAAGCAGGCAGGGCTTCGGCGAGGGCACGGGCGTTGGCTTCGTCGGGTTGAAGCTCTCCCAGAAGCTCGGCGGCAGTCGCGCGCACGACCACGTCTTTAGCGCTCATCTGCTTTCGCAAGACTTGATTGAAATCGCTCCCCTTGAAAGCGGCGAGCGCACGCAGCACGTCGGGCGCGGCCTGTGCGGGCAAAGAAGAATCGTCAATCCAGGAGCGCAGAATAATCTGCGCGTCGGCCTGGAGACTAACGATGCCGCTGCCTGCCGCTTCGGCGCTGATACCGGAAATCTCTGACAACGCCTGAGCAAGCGCTGACACGCGCCGCCAGTCTCTCATCATCTCCGCGCGGAGTCGTTCGTCCGCGAGCTTATTGAGCGGCGTCTCGCGCAGGTAAATGAAAGGCGCGATGCGCGCAAACGCAATCTCTATTTCCGGCGAGGCAGACTCCATTTCACGGAAGGCGCGCAACCACGCGATGGCGCGCTCATCGCTCGTGTTAGCAAGCAGGCGGCTCAGGCTGGTCGCAATCTCCAGCAACTCATTCGTCTCGCGCGGATGCTCCGACCCACTTGCTTTCGCCGCGCGATAGGCGCTCATCAATGTGCTTGCGCGATTGCTGAGCGATGCGGCGGCGCGCGCATCTTTGAGGCTGGCGAGAGCGCGGATGGAACTGACGCGCACACGCTCGTCCGTATCATTGCTCGCGCGCGCAATTAGCGTATCGAGAGAGGCCGTGTCTTCAGCCGCGCCGAGGACACGCGCGGCGTTGGCTCGCACAACCGCGTCGGTGTCGCTTGCGAGCAAGAGGCGCAGTTGCTCAAGGCCATCTTTCGCGCGCAGCCGCGCCAGGGTGTTCGCCGCATCCCCGCGCACGCGCACATCTCCCGAAGAAAGAAACTTCGCGACGATTGCGCCCGCGCCTGTGGGGCGCGCGCGCAGGGCGGCTGTCAGCCCCAGAAGCACCACAGCGCGATTAGGCTTCGGGCTGCGCCTCAGCTCATCGTCAAGCGTCTTCAAGATAACTTGCCCGAGCGCCTGGCCGCGCGCTTCGTCCGCTTTGGGCAGCGCGGCGATTATTTTGCCGAGTGCTTCAATCGCACGCGCTCGTACTTCGCTCGTCTCTTTCACTTTCTGAGCAGCGTCGGAGAGCGCAGCAGCCGCAACCGCCGATTCGGTTTCCCCCAGAGCGAACGCTGACATGGCGCGCACGCTCTCTTCCATATCTGTTTGCAGTAGAGCGGTGAGCGAAGCCGTCGCGCGCTCATCGCCGATGCGCCCCGCCGCGAGAGCCGCACGCACGCGCACGCGCGCATCTTTATCGAAGAGAAGTATGCCGAGGTCGTTGTCCCAACGCCGCTCGTCCTCGGCGCGCACGATCCTCAACATGACATCATCAGGAATCGGCTTAATGGGCGCAGGCTTCGGCTGCCGCTGCGGAGCCTTCTGCTGACCCGGTACTTCGCTCCACGCTCCCAGAATCAGCGTGCAAGCGAAGACGGCAATGATGACACAAGCATTCACCAGTCCGGTTGCCTTGAGATTTTCTATTTGACGGTTTTGCTGCATGGAGTTAATTGATGGCCTGTACTCGCACCTTCACTCTCAGGCTTGTCGTTGAGCTTTCGCCTTGCCGGACTTTCTCTCCACTCGCGAACTCTCACGAATCTCCCGTACTTGTTTCCTGTAACTTCCGGCATCGTGGGCGCTGACGATCTCCGCGATTGTTTCCAGCGGGAACTCTTCCGCGTTCTTAAAATTGATGCAGCTCTTTCCGCACTTCAGTTTCTTGCCGGAACTATCCAGCTTGGCTTTAAGCTCCAGAAAGATGTATATCGAGCACAAATAGAGGCTGATATAATTCTTCTGATTCGCCAGCGCGATAAACCAATCGTCATCAGCCTTGAAGGTCAGAAATTTGTCGCTGATCTCCTCGGTGAAACCTTTCGGGATATTCTCTCGCACAGTCTGCCAGACGCTCTCGATAGCCTCGCGCCGTTCAAGAGGTAGGCTGGCTAGATAATCTTTATAAGAAAGAGCCTGCTCTGCCATTCCAGTTTGTTCTCCGTGCCTGAAATTAGTTAATTAACCGAGAGAGAGATAAATCGCCACCCATCTGCGCGTGGCCTTGTCGGCACGCCAGGGATTTACTTATGTATCAGGGAGAGGGGTTGCTAATGTCAAGCCCGACGGCGGAGAATGTCAGAACAAAATTTTAGCCCATAGACGCTACACAAAAGGGTCGCGGAGGCTCGAGCTTGCGCGTGACCCTTCGTGCGTTATAAAAATCCGTCACTTGTCGGATGTTTACGGCGGCTAACTATCGCCTTGCTCGCCTCTTTCCTTTTTTCCTCGCCCAATAGCGATTGTTTCTCGCCTCGCTGTCTCTGGCGCAGGGGTTGCAGTTATGGGTCGCGAGTTAATTCCAAAGATTGAGGAGCAGATGATTAATGTTTAGAACTTTTTTATCACTAATACTGATCGGGTTGTTGATGCTGGGAGTGAATGCCGCTCCTGTCGCCGCGCAGAACAATACAGATGCGCAGACAGTGGAGAAAGTAAGATTGAAGGTCGCAAAAGTCGGCCTGGGCGATAAGGCGAGAGTTACTGTCAGGATGAAAGATGGCAGAAAGATCAAAGGCTTCGTCACGCAGGCGGGCGCAAGCGACTTCACCGTACGCGACCGGAAAACCACCGACCCGACTTTGATCCCCTACAGTGACGTTAGCAAAGTTGAAGATAACCGTGGCCACTCAACACTGAGGAATGTTCTCATCGGGGTCGGGGTCGGCGTGGGAGCATTCTTAGTTCTGCTTGCCGTCGCTTTTGCGCGCTACGCGGACTAAGCTTTCGGCGAATCCTCCAGCGAACGACGCTCGCTCATGCGCTCGACTTCGATGAGGGCGTCGTAAAAGGTCGCGCCGCCGCCCATGTCCGTTAGCTGCTGCGAAGTTAGTTGATTGATATTTACGCCGCCCGGCGAGAGCTTGTTCCACCAGACCGAAGGGGAGACGACGACGCCTTCGCGTGCGCGGGTCGTGACGACTGCCGAGAGTTCGCATGAGCCGCGTTCATTGAAGGCGCGAACCATGTCTCCGTTCTGAATGCCGCGCGCTTCGGCATCACCGGGGTGAATCTCGACAAACGGGCGCAACTCCTGACGCAGTTGCTTGGGGAGATTCGCAAAGCTCGAATTCAGGAAAGCATGAGCGGCGGGACTGATGAGCGCGAGCGGGTAGCGCTTCGCCACTTCAGGCGCGCTTTGTCTCGATTCGCTCGGCGGAATGAACTCGGGCACACCGGGCAGCCCTTGCGCTTCCATAGTTTCAGAGAACAATTCGCACTTGCCTGACGGCGTTGGGAAATTTCCTTCAGCAAACGGCGCGAAAGTTTCCGGCACATTGAGCCGCATCCAACCGTTCTCACGCAAGCCCTCAAGCGTGATGCCCTTGAGAGCAGGATGATTTGAGGAGATTGCCTGTTCCGCAATCTCCTCATCGGAATCTTTGAAGCACTCTTCCTCGAAATTCAAACGCGCCGCCAGAAGACGAAAGACATCCGAGTTGGATTTCGCCTCATGGAGCGGCTCGATGGCGCGCTCGTTGATGACGAGATAGAGATGACCGTAAGCCTTATGCAGATCGAAGTGCTCAAGCTGCGTCGTCGCGGGCAGAACGATGTCAGCGTAGTCAGTCGTGTCGGTCATGAACAGTTCGTGAACGACTGTGAACAAATCCTCGCGCTTGAGACCGTCAAGAACATTTCTTTGATCGGGCGCGACCGCCGCCGGGTTCGAGTTGTAAACGTAAAGAGCGCGAACGGGTGGGTCAAAAGTGTTCGTCAGCGCCTCCCCGAGTTGCGACATATTTAATGTACGAGGGGTGGGTGTCGGCATCAAATCGGGGCGTTCGAGCGTGGGGTAGTTAAGCGGGAACGTTCCACTCGTCGAAAGCAAGATGCCACCCGAGGGGTCGCGCCACGCGCCCGTGATGGCAGGCAGACAAGTGATAGTGCGAACCGCCATGCCGCCGCCCGCGTGTCGTTGCAAACCGTAGTTGATGCGAATCACGGAAGGCTTCACGTCTGCGTAAATGTGAGCGAGGCGCACAATCGTCTCAGGTTCGAGGCCGCAAATGGCAGCGACACGCTCTGGCGGGTATTCGCTTGCGCGCGAGCGCAAAGCATCTGCGCCGATGGTGTATCGCTCAAGGTAATCTTTATCTTCTGAATTTTCGGCGAAGATGACGTGCATCAAGCCGAGAGCGAGTGCGCCGTCCGTGCCGGGCAAGATGGCTATGTGCTCATCGCACTGGTCGGCGGTGCGCGTGCGGCGCGGGTCAATAGCGATGAGACGCGCGCCGTTGGCTTTAGCCTCCAGAATCTGCGGCCAGAGATGAACGTTGGCGCTGATGGTATTTGTGCCCCAGAGCAGGATAAGGCGAGCCTGCGCGAAACGCTCCGGGTCTGTGCCGATGCTCGCGCCGATTGTCGCCTTGTAACCGGCAGTGCCTGCTGACGCGCAAATCGTGCGCTCAAGCTGCGACGCTCCGAGGCGATGAAAGAAACGCCTGTCCATTGACTGTGACTGAACAAGTCCCATCGTCCCGCAGTAGCTGTAAGGCAGAATCGTCTCTGCGCCCTCGTTTCCAGAGGCAAGCGATTTATATCTGGAAGCTATCTCGTCAAGCGCCTCGTCCCAACCGATTTCCTTAAAACGCCCTTCGCCTTTCGCGCCCGTGCGTTTGAGGCAGGTTCGCACCCGGTCGGGGCTATGCGTTCGCTGTTCATAATTAGCAACTTTCGTGCAAAGGAAGCCACGCGTGAAGGGGTGATCGGGGTCGCCAGCAACCTTCACTGCCCGCCCGTTCTCCACCGTCACGAGCATCGCGCACGTGTCAGGGCAATCATGCGGGCACGCGGCTTTGATGATTGTCAGACCGCGTTCAGAATTTCCGTTGTGTCCGTTGGAATGAGTCATACGCTTTCAAGCAC
>JACCVS010000788.1 GCA_013698055.1 Acidobacteriota bacterium | reverse complement strand
ACACGGAGGAGTTGCTTAAAACCAGGCCGGAATTGAGCCAGCTTGAATCGCTCAAGCGCGCCGCACTTGAAGACGCCCGCATCGCGCGACGCGAGCTTTGGCCGGATTTGACCTACAGCTTGAATGGCGGTTTCGATGCAGCGGATTTTCGCCCGCTCACCAGGTACTCAGGCGGCCAGGCCATCATCAGCCTGAACATCCCCGTCTTTAACTGGGGAGCAAGCCGCAGCCGCGAAGCTCAGGGGAAATTGCGCGCCGAGTCTCTGGACTTGCAGCGCGAAAACACCTTGCAGCAACTCAGGCAGGAATTCTACACGGCGCGCGCCAATGCTCTTTCGGCAATCGAGCGCGCCGCCACGACCAGAGCGGCAACCGAAGCCGCGCAGCAAAGTTTGACTCTCACCTTCGCTGCGTACCGTCTCAAGAAGGGAACGATCCTCGACGTGATAGACGCGCAGTCAAACTATGCCGAGGCGCGGCTGGCTTACTATCAGGCGATTGCAGACTATCGCACGAATCGCATCCGCCTCGAAGTTGACCCGGCACAGATGAATCAAATGAATCGCACGAGCGACGCTGCACCGCAATCATCCCTGCTGAAACATGAGAGCCGATGTCTCTTGAATTCGTCTCAAGCGCCGGACGTTGCCGGACTTCGTCTGGGACTGAGCGTGAATCAGGCTCAGGCTCTCTTCCCTTCACTCAATGTACAGCCCGCTGACGATGCTGGTGTTTCCCATGTCCTTCTTCCGGGCAAGGCTCTGGGCAGGCAGCCCGCCGAATCCTATCTCGCGGGCGTGGACAGCGTTGCGCTCGAATTCACGAACAATCGCCTCTCCTATATCCGCATCAACTATCCGGTCACGAACCGCTGGGAAAGCCCGGATGAGTTTCTCGCGGTGCTGGCTGCCAAGCTCAACCTCAAGGGCAGGTGGAAAAATTTTTACGATTGGGAAGATAAGGACGTTCGAGATACGAAAGAGTTGAGAGACCTCGCGCTCGAATGCAACGGCTTCCGCATCAGCGCCGGAATCGGCGTCGAAGGTCTGGG
Organism: Acidobacteriota bacterium; assembly: GCA_013698055.1. Classification (GTDB taxonomy): domain Bacteria; phylum Acidobacteriota; class Blastocatellia; order Pyrinomonadales; family Pyrinomonadaceae; genus QHXM01. The sequence goes on along the minus strand of JACCVS010000788.1, from coordinate 5,549 downwards.
GCGCGATCAAACGCCGCACTTTGAATTGGAAGAGACAAATAAAGCGGGTAAACAGTAAATGGTCAATAGTAAATAGAAAGAGCCTGCCGCTATTTACCATTGATCATTTACTATTTACCAACTACTTGAATCGCGCCCGGCATCACGCGAAACTCGGCGGGCGTGTGGCCGCGCACGTTGCCGTCGGCTTCGACCAGCAACGCGTCTTCCTGCTTCTCGGTTTCAATTCGCACATGTCTGGCTCTGACAAGGCGGACACGTTCATTGGCCAGATGTTCACCGCGACGGATGCGCGGCAACTCGCGCAGGATGGTGGCGCGCGTGAGGTCGTGCGACCATAGGAGATCAATCAGCCCATCATCGTTGCGCGCACCGGGCGCGAACATCATCCCGCCGCCCGCATAGATTCCATTGGCGACCGCGAGCAGGTTCGTTTGTCCTTCGATCACCTCATGTTCGTCTACCGTCACGCGCACTGTTCTTTCGCGCCACGCTGCCAGAGCGCCGCAAGCCGCCGCAACAAAGCGCACCTCGCCCGGCAGACGCCTCATCACGCCGCCCTGCGATGCCACGCGCGCCGCGACCTCCGCGCCGAGGCCAATCGTCGCCACGTTGAGACAGATAAAATCACGCTCGCCATGCTCCACCCACCCGTGAATCACGTCAATCTCGCGCGCTGCGCTGACGTCGTCATGCCGGAGGTACGCAATGAAATTCTCCAGCCACTTGCCCAGAGCCTCGCGCTTGCCCGCCAGCCCGCGCGCGAAGTCATCGCCCGTTCCGGCGGGCAGGATTGCAAGAGCGGCGTCCCGGTTAATCGGTGAAGGATGATGAGAGGATGCTGTGTTTCCATCTCTGTGGAACTCGAAGAAACCTGAAGCCGCTTCGCTCAGCGTTCCATCGCCGCCGACGACCGCGATGACGTTGTAACCATCGCGGAGCGCGGCTCGTGTCTTCTCAGTCGCATCGCCTGCGTGTGTCGTCTCGTGCGCGTCAAAGTTGATGCTTGCGTCCGCGAGCGCCCCTTTGATCTTCGGCCATGCGCGGCGCGCGCGTGCGGAGGCCGGATTGATGATGATGAGCGTGCGGGCCGGATTGTTCATCTGCTTCACACTCTATCATGCAAATTCGTGGGACGGGCATTTGATGATAAGCTAGTCGCATCACATGAGTTGAGGAGCCTTTGAATAGTGGCATCGGAAAGGATGTGCGTGATGGCGATTGTTGCAAATAAGCGAGGCGATAAATGATTTTACGAGTAATCTTCATAGTCATGCTGCTCGCGTCAGCCTGCATCGTGATTTACGGTGTGGAAGAACCGAGTGCTGACCCGCAGCCGGGCGTGGCGCGTGACCTCGCGCGCTTTCGCGCGGCACATTACAGCAACGTTCGTTATGGGTTGCATGTCGAACTCAAGCCGGGCGCTGACTTGATGAAAGGCTCGGAGGAGATTCGCGTCACGCTCGACGGCGAGGTCAAGGAACTCGTTCTCGACTGGCGAACAGCCCAGGCGAAAGAAGGACAGGCGCGAGCGCGTGTGTGGGACATCGTAGTCAACGGGCGCGAAGCAAAAGATGTTCGTCAGGTTAATGATCACCTCATCATTCCGGCCACATATCTTGTCAAAGGCGAGAACGTCGTGCGGCTCAATTTCGAGTCCCCAATCTCAACATCAGGCAGCGCCGTGACGCGCTACATTGATCGCGAGGACAAATCCGAATACATCTACACGCTCTTTGTGCCGTCGGACGCGAGTACCGCCTTTCCCTGTTTCGACCAGCCTGATTTGAAGGCACGTTTCAAGCTGGAAGTCACAGCGCTGAAATCATGGAAGGTCATTACAAACACACAGGTTGAAGCATCGAACTTAACCATCGCTGACTTGAGCGACAACAAGCCTGTCAGTTCTCCTGACGATATGAACCGGATGGCTTTTCACGAGACGCAGCCACTCAGCACATATCTCTTCGCCTTCGCAGCCGGGCCGTTTATAGAGTTCAATGAAGCTGAGAACCTTCCTGTCAGTAGCACAACCGCATACCCGCCGATAAAGTCACGAGAAGAGCTGGAAGCACTTATCAAGAATGCTCCGACGCCGATGTCTCTCTTCGTCCGCAAGTCCAAAGCGGAAAGGGCGCGCAAAGAATTGCCGGAAGTCTTTCGCCTTCATCGAGAGTGTCTGGCGTTTCTCGCCGCTTACTTCGATTTCAAATATCCGTTTCCGAAATACGACATTGTAATTGTCCCCGAATTCGCTTACGGCGGGATGGAACACGCGGGCGCAATCTTCCTGCGCGAAGAGAGGATTCTATTTCCGACTGACCCGACGGCCAACGATTACGCGGCGCGCGCCGAGCTTATTTGTCACGAAGCGGCGCACCAGTGGTTCGGTGATCTGGTGACGATGCGCTGGTTCGATGACCTCTGGCTCAAAGAAGGCTTTGCGACCTTCATGGCTTATCAGGCGATGGAGAAAATTCTGCCTCAACAGAATGCATGGAAAGTCTTCTACCAGCGCACGAAGCCCGGCGCATACGCGACGGACGTGACGAAGGGCACGACTCCCATCTTTCAGGAAATCCCGAATTTGAGCGCCGCGAAATCCGCTTACGGCAACATCGTTTATTTGAAAGCTCCTTCGATGCTCAAGCAGGCCGAGTTCTTTCTGGGCGCGGATAAGTTTCAACAAGGCGTGCGCGCGTTTCTCAAAGATCACGCTTTCAGTAACGCAGAATGGGCTGATCTTGTCGGGGCGTTGGAGCGCAGCTCTGGAAGAAAACTCGATGAGTGGGCGGCGGCGTGGGTCAGGCGGCGCGGACTTGCAAACGTGCGCGCGAGTTGGAGCGCGAATCGCGCGGGGCGCATTCGTTCCTTCACGCTCTCGCAGACTGATGTTCTGCGCGAGAATGGCGCGTGGCCGATGCGCCTGAAGCTTCTTCTGGCGTATGAATCATCGCCGCCCAAGATGTTGACGGTGACTCTCGACAGCGCAGGCGAGACGCGTGTTAAAGAAGCCGTCGGTCTTCGCCGACCATCGTATGTCTTCGCCAACTACGAGGACTATGGCTACGGTCTGTTTCTGCTTGACGAGCAGAGCCGTGCCTTTGTGCTCGAACATCTGGGAACGGTGCGTGACGATTTCCTCCGCGCTCTTTTGTGGGGGACGCTCTGGGACAGCGTGCGTGAAGCGGAGTTGGCTCCGTCGCGCTATATAGAACTGGCGATCAAGCTGATTCCACAGGAGCGCGACGAAGTAACGGCGCAGGGCATCCTCAGCCGCGTTGGAGTAGCATTCAATCGCTATCTTTCCGATGAGCAGCGAATATTGCTCGCTCCGCGCCTTGAAGAGATGCTCGCCGACCGCATGATGAATGCAGAGACCTCCGGCTTACGCATCACAAACTTTCGCGCGTTCCAATCAATTGCGCTGACCGATGAGGCGTGCGCTACGCTCAAGAAAATTCTGCGCGATGAATTGAAAATCCCCGGAATGCAGCTCCGTTCGCGCGACCGCTTCGACATCATCACGGCGCTGCTGATCCGTGATGACAAAGATGCGCCCGCCCTGCTCGATGCTCAAAGCAAAGCCGACACGAGCGACGACGCTAGGCGCTATACTTACGCGGCGGGCGCAGGCCGTGCCCTTGTAGAGAACAAGAAGAAATATTTCGATGCTTACATTAACGACCCGAAACTCGCTGAGAGTTGGATTGAAGCCAGCTTCGGCCCATTGAATGCGATTCAGCAATCGGAATTGACCTTGCCCTATCTCGACCCGGCGCTTCGCGAGTTGCCACGGCTCAAGCGCACTCGCAAGATATTTTTCATCAACGGCTGGCTCGCCGCTTTCATCGGCGGCCAATGCAGCGAACAGGCGCACGGAGTTGTTCAGGATTTCCTCCGGCGCGAGACTGCGCTCGACCGCGACCTCAAATTAAAAGTGCTTGAAGTTACGGACGGACTCGAACGATGCGTGAGAATTAAAAGCAGGTACGCGAATGAAAAGTGACGGGCTTCTCCCTGTCTGACGTGATAAACTCGGCGTAGTTATTCCCTCACGCTTGGCAAGGATTTGAGACGTTATCGGAGGTTGCAAGATGTCCACGGAAGTTATTCAACGGGAAACAGAAGAGAGCATGGTGAGCCACAAGGCCACGATAGCAGAATTCTGGGCCTTGCCCGAATCCATGCAACACATAGAATACATCAACGGAGAAATCATCATGGCTCCCACGCCGACAGTCGCTCACCAGGCTGTATTACGAAACCTGTCTTTTGCTTTGCATGAATTTGTGAAACGAACTGCGACGGGAAGCATCTTCTTCTCACCTCTGGATGTTGTTTTGCCGAGCGGCGATGTCGTCCAGCCTGACGCTTTTTTTCTCACCAACGAAGAATCGGAGCGCGCCCACACAGCCAAGCGTGTGCATGGCGCACCGTCGTTCTTAGTTGAAATCCTCTCGCCCGGCTCGATCAAGCACGACACGCTCACCAAGCGACACTTGTACGAGCGAAACGGCGTTCGTGAATACTGGATCGTTGACCACAAAGCCGGGACAATTGCGCAAATGATTCTACGTGACGATCACTATGAGCTAACGGAATTAGCCGAGAGCGATACCATTCGCAGCATTGTCCTGACAGGATTCGAGACGACCGTCAAAGCATTGCTGAGCGATAGGTGATGCGCTGCCGCCAGAAAAGCATTTTCACTCATTCACTCATTCAGTAATCGAATAGTTTATGGACTCGACAGCTTTTCTCGTCATCGCCATCATCGCAATCATAGTGCTGGCCTTTCTACTCTTCCTCGCTCTGTTCGAGCCTGGACTGGCTTATAAAATCTCCACGCCCTCGACCGAGCCGCTCGAATCCGATGATTTTCTTTGCGTGCTCGAAGCAATCACTGACTCGAAGATTCATCGTCATGGCACGGTGGAGGTTCTGACCAACGGCGAAGTCTTCTACGAAGCGGAACTCGAAGCGATTCGTAACGCTCGCGAGAGCGTCAACATCGAGGCTTATATCTTCCAGAAAGGCGAGCTGACACAGAGATTCATCAAGGCGCTGACGGAAAGAGCGCGCGAGGGTGTCAAGGTTCGCATGGTGCTTGATTCCATTGGCTGCTTTGCGACGTGGGAGAGTTATTTCACGGAGTTGCGCGCGGCGGGCGGGCGCGTCTGCTGGTATCACCCGCTGCGCTGGCCGACGCTGGCGCGCTTCAACAACCGCACGCACCGCGAGATCATCGTCGTTGACGGGCGCGTCGGATTCGTCGGCGGCGCAGGATTCGCAGACCACTGGTACAAGGCGCAGGGAAAGAAGCCGCGCTGGCGCGACACCATGTTCCGCGTCGAGGGCGATGCGGTGACAAGCATTCAAGCCGGATTCATCGAAAACTGGCTCGAAGCGTCGGGCGAGATTTTGACGGGAAGAGATTATTTTCCGCCGAATGAAATCGAAAAGGAAATGGATGCAATCGTCGTTGATAGCTCGCCTTCAACGGGTGGCTCAACGCGGGCGCGCATCCTTTTTCAGACGCTGCTGGC
>JACCVS010000774.1 GCA_013698055.1 Acidobacteriota bacterium | reverse complement strand
CAGCCTGTTTCGCAAACTCTTTACTCTTGGCGAACTCGATGCCGTTGGTCGCGCACTGAACCGAGTTATAACCGACTTTGCGCGAATACTTGATTGATTCAATGAAGTGCGGAGAGATTGTCGGCTCACCGCCCGAAAACTGCACCGACATCTGCCGACGCGGCTTGATGGTGATGGCGTTGTCGAGAATCTCTTTGATGTCCTCAAAACTCAACTCATGCACGAAGCCAACCTGATTAGCATCCATGAAGCATGGATCGCACATCATGTTGCAGCGGTTTGTCAGGTCAACCGTCAGCACCGCGCCGCGACCATATTTGACCGTGCTTGATCCGTGATTGTGAAGCTTCTCGTCGTTATGCGCCTGAATGTCGCGCCCCGGAAACATATCTTCGATGTGGTTAAGGAACTTCGCGTCAATGGCCATCATGTCTTCAAAGTGGCCGTGAACGGGGCAATCCTTAATCATCCAGATTTCGTTGTTGCGCTCGATGATCTGCGCTTTGATCTCGCCGACCTTCTCGTTAATCAGAACCGAGACATCCTTTTTGCCGCTCAAAATCTCTTCGCGTGCTTCGATAACGCAATTTGGGCAGAGGCTATCGGTCGTGCGCGGCCAGCCGAGCGTCGGCTTTGACTTCTGCCATGACTTAAGGAGCGGCTTGTCGGACCACTTCGGCGTGAAAGACGGATTGGGCTTAAACCTGTTGACAGATTGAATCGTACTGAACAAACCTCGCGCAATGAGGGTCAAGCCTTTCTCGGCATGTTTGATTGGTCGCATGAATTTTCCTTTTCCAGATAATAAAATTGCCGCAAACGGGACATACCCGAAGATTATTGCGAAACTTAAGATTGATTAGGCCGGAAACCGGCGCAAGTTGTGCAATTCGCAAAACGGCAACTTCCCAAGAGCAATGACTATGCCGCTTTCAGATCTTTTAGTCAAGTGAGGAAATAGTAGAACTTAGGTGGAACAGAGGAATATGCCAGGAAGATAGTGAAAGAATGTTGGCGTATCACAAAAGCCCATAACGCGACATTCAAGAGGGCGCGCGACTTTATGACACTGTCAGCGACCACCCACTGGGTGAGGCTGGCTTTTATGACACTGAGCTTTGAGAGTTATGAAGATTTGCTGAGGATATCAGACGATATGAGATAAAGCCGAATTTGCCTCATTTGCCGGGCGCGAAATATCCGATGCGTGTGGAGACCTTGTTTGAGGGAGTTGTTGTTTCAACCCGCACTCGGCGGAAACGCCCGTCTCGTTTCTTGTTCAGAGGCGTAAAGTAGAGTGCGTACTGGTGGCGCAACTCCTCCGCAACCTCAGCGTAGGTCGCATCAAGCTTGTCGAAACTCAAAGGCCTGTACAGCCTGCCGCCGGTCGCCGCCGTCAGTTGCGCCAGATTTCGCTCGCTTATATCCAGCACGCGCAGGCCCTCGCGCAAATCACCGATACGAAGCTCGTTGAAGCGAACGTTTGCAGGAGTCGAGGCAAGCAATGAATCAAGCTCCTCGCGCTTTTTTTGCCGCTCTATCTCCGTGTTGCTGACGACATAGATGGTGGCCTGCGCTTCAAGTAAAGCCCTCAGCGCCATTTCAAGCGTGGTGTAACCGCGCCCGCTGTCAATGCCGTCGGTCAGGACGATAACGGCATGTCGCCCTCGCGCATGAGCTAGTTGCTCGCGCGAGGCTAACAGCAGCGCGTCGTTGAAGCGCGTGAACATGCCGGGCACGATGCGTCGCAGGGAGCGGCGCAACTGCACACGGCTCTGCGTCCAGTCCTGCAAGAGTTCCACGCGATCATCGAATTTGATGAGACTGATGCGGTCATCAGGACTGAGTTTTGCAGCGAAGCCCTCGACGGCCCGGCGAAAGTCGTCGAGGTTGGCGGCGGCGCTCGAAGAGGCATCCACCATCAGCACGACATCAACCGGCACACGCCTGAGCGCCAGATCACTCAAGGATTGCTCGCGTCCGTCCTCGAAGACGCGGAATGCCTCGCGCGTCAGTGTGGTCACAAGCTGGCCGCTCGCATCGCGCACCGTTACAGGCAACATCACTTCCGACGTGCTGACGGAGATCACGTCGCCTTCGTCAATTTCATCTCCGTCCGGCGTGGGCGACGGAGCAGCGTTCGCTTGCCTGTTGCCCTGCGCTTGCACGAGCGACATAAAGAGCAACAGAAGAGAGAAAAGCAGGAGGCACGAAAACGGGCGAATCTTATGCTTCTTATCTTCCA
>JACCVS010000770.1 GCA_013698055.1 Acidobacteriota bacterium | reverse complement strand
CGCGAGAATAAGACTTGTCTCTATTTCCGCGACGAGACCTACACCTACGGCGAGACCGTGCGGATGTCGAACCGCGCGGGCAATGCCTTGCGAGAGCTTGGTGTTGAGATAGAAGATCGCGTGCTGATTGTTCTCCCGGATTGCCCTGAGTTCGTTTGGACCTGGTTTGGCGCGAGCCGTATTGGGGCGGTGATTACGATGGTCAACCCGCTCCTGCCAGCCGAAGACTATAAGTATTACCTTGAGTACACGCGCGCACGCTGTGTGGTGATTCATGAATCTCTGTTGAAGAATTTTGAGGGAGCGGCAAAGGATGCGCGATACCTGCGGCAGGTTCTCGTCGTGGGAAGCGAGCACGGGGATTTTCTTTCGTTTGAGACGGCGGTCAACGCCCAATCAGATGAATGCACGCCTGCTGACACGCATCGTGACGATGTAGCGATCTGGCTTTTCACTTCCGGCTCGACCGGCCATCCAAAAGGCGCAGTGCATCTTCATCACGACTTGCCTTTCAACACGGAAGTGTTCGCCAAGCGAACCATCGGCGTCCGTGAGGACGATTTGACCATCTCTGTGCCTAAACTGTTCTTCGGGTATGCGACGGGGACGAACCTGCTCTTTCCCTTTGCGGTGGGCGGGGCCACTGCGCTCTTTGCGGAGCGCTCCACGCCTGAAAAGTTATTTGAAGTCATCGAACGCTATCGTCCAACTATCCTGACAACCGTGCCGACGATGATCAATGCGATGCTGAATATGGAGGACAGCGCGCGAAAGGATTTGTCGAGTTTACGCTTCTGCTATTCCGCTGGTGAGGCTCTGCCCGTCGAGCTTTACACGCGCTGGATGGAAACGTTCGGAATTGAAATCTACGACGGCATCGGCTCGGCGGAGATGTTTCATATCTACATCACGAATCGTCCCGGAGACGTTAAGCCCGGCAGCCTCGGGCGCGTCGTCGAAGGCTACGAAGCACGAATCGTTGACGCCGAAGGGAAAGAAGTCCAGACGGGCGAGATGGGCACGCTTCGCATCAAGGGCGACTCCGCCGCTCTCTGCTACTGGAACGCGCAGGAGAAATCGAAAGAGACATTCGCGGGCGACTGGTGCACAACGGGCGACCAGTTTCATCAGGATGCTGAAAGTTATTACTGGTATCACGGTCGCACCGACGACATGCTGAAAGTCTCAGGCGTCTTTGTCGCGCCTGCGGAGATCGAAAACTGCCTGCTGCAACATGAAGCCGTGAGAGAGGCGGCAGTCATCGGTTATGACGAAGGCGCAGGTCTCATCAAGCCCAAAGCCTTCCTCGTCCTGCGCGAGGGACATATTCCCGGCGAAGAATTGGCGGAGAATATTCAGTCGTTCGTTAAATCCCGGCTCGCTCTTTACAAATACCCGCGCCGAATCGAATTCGTTTCCTCTCTGCCGAAAAATGATCGCGGCAAGATTGACCGTAAGCAACTGAAGACGAGATAGCCGCGTGTCTGAAGAATACCTGTCACTAAAACCAACAACTTTCATGGGAGATTAAAAGTGAAGCGTAAGACGAGCCGCGACATCGAGAAAGCATATCCAACCAAAAGATTCATCGAGAAACTACGTCGCTTAGCCGACGCATTGGAAACCGGTGAACGATTCACCATTCAGGTCGCAGGAGAGCGCATCAATGTTCCCGCTGATGCCGTCATCAACATTGAGCACGAGCGTGAGGGCAATGCTGAAGAACTCGAATTTCAGTTGAAATGGGAAAGGAAGTAAAAGCAGTGATAAGTGATGGGTGATAGGCGATAAGAGAAAGCGTCCTTACCTATCAACCCATCACCTATTACCTATCACTCATGCTTTTTTCCACACGCATCAAGGTTCGCTTCGGAGACTGTGACCCGGCGGGTTTGGCTTACTATCCCGTCATCTTTCATTATTGCCACATTGCGATGGAAGAGTTTTTCGCGGAGCGATGCGGCATTCCTTATCATAAATTGATGGCCGACGAGCGCATCGGTTTTCCGACCGTCAACACTCAGGCGGAGTTTTTCGTGCCGCTCGTGTATGGCGATGAAGCTGAAATTGAGGTGTCGGTCACGCGCCTAGGGAAAAGCTCCGCGACCTTTGAATACAGCATCCGTCGAGCAGGCGACATTACGGTGCTTTGCGCCCGCTCGACAAACGTTCACGTCTCAATGAATCTGGACTCACGCCGCGCTGTTCCGATCCCGGAGCGTTACCGCCTGCTCTTCACCAACAGTCCCGACTAGCTTGCGAAAAGGCTGTTTTCATCTTTGGCTGCCCCTGAAAGCATAAGGCGCAGAATGATTCATAAAATTCTTTTCGATTCTCATGCCAAAAACTAAAAGGCGCGGATGGAATGTAGCTCCCCATCCGCGCCGATTTTTTGTCTGGCTCCCTATTGTCGCCTTAGGCGTCGTGCGAGTGTTCGCATGACACTGGAGGCGATGGTCGGGTCGCGGTCGAGCGCAGCGCGGAAGGCGTCGCCGTTTAAGCGCAGGGCGCGTGCGCCCATCTCTCCGGCGATGAGTGTGGCCGAGCGCGGCGCAGGGTCAAGCACAGCCATCTCGCCGATAAAACCTCCCGCCTTTTCCGTTCCGATGAATCGCTCGCCCTCTCCTTCACGGCGCGTGATTTCGACTTCGCCCGCCAGCAGAATAAAGACTTCGTTGCCCGGCTCTCCTTCCACGCAGAGAGTCTCGCCGGGCGAGAATTCATCTTCAACGCTGCTGTTCGCCAATTCGGCCAGGCCTTCGGGAGCAATCTTTGAGAACATCGGAGCCGAGCGGAGCGCGATCATCCTTTCGATGGTGATGAGTTGACCATGAGCGCTCGCGTCATCGCGCCCTCCGCGCTCTTTCAGGTGCAGCGCGATCTCGCGCACCAGCGCATTCTCATCCGCGCTCATCCGATCCAAAAGCTCTTCGCTCGTCCCGCCACGCTCACCCAGCGCATAGAGCGCGAGGGCGCGAACGTAAGGATCAGCGTTGGAGAGACGCGCGTGCAGCATCTCGGTCAGCGTCGGCCAACTGGA
>JACCVS010000757.1 GCA_013698055.1 Acidobacteriota bacterium | reverse complement strand
ATGCGTTGATCTGGTCTGAGCGCCGAAAGTCTGCGCGCCATCAAGCCTGATTCGGTGAAGACGGCTGTGGTCTTGATGCTCATCTCTTCGGCGGCAAACGCGGCGGCTTCGCACAGCGCGCGGCTGAACCTGCCGGATTGTTTGCCAGCCCATTTAGTAGCCCCGCCCGATCCGGTCTTTCTGCCCGTCTCCGCCGATTCGATGATGCGCGCCATCGTCGCAACCGCCGCCACAGGGTTCTGCCCCATCGCCGTTTCGTTCGACAGCATCAGGCAATCCGTACTGTCCCAGACAGCGTTCGCCACGTCCGATGCTTCGGCGCGAGTCGGGCGCGGGTTCGTCACCATAGATTGCAGCATCTGTGTCGCCGTGATGACGAACTTGCCCGCGAGGTTCGCCTGTTCGATGATGCGCTTCTGATAGACGGGCACAAGTTCCACGCTCGTCTCGACGCCGAGGTCGCCGCGCGCGACCATCACGCCGTCGGTGGCAGCGATAATCTCGTCAAGATGGTCTATCGCTTCGGCCTTCTCAATCTTGGCGACGAGCGGCTGCTTGCCTCCCGCGCTCTCGATCAACGATTTGGCTTCGATGCAATCCTGCGCGCGACGCACGAACGAGAGCGCGATGTAGTCAACGCCCTGCCGCACAGCCCACTGAAGATCACGCCGGTCTTTATCTGTCAGCGAAGGGATGGGAAGAATAACGCCCGGCAAATTGATGCCTTTGCGCTCGCCTAAGGCACCGCCGTTGATGACGCGGCAGACAATATCCGTATCGGTCGTGCGCTCTGCGGAAAGCTCTATCAAACCGTCATCGAGCAGCAGGCGCGACCCCGGCTTCACATCGCGCGCCATGTTCGTATAATTTGTGGAAACTTCCCGCGCGTCGCCTGCGACAGACCTGGTCGTAATCGTGAACAGGGAATTGGCTTCGAGCTGAACGGGCTGACCGTTTTTGAGCACGCCCGTTCTGATCTTCGGGCCGGAGAGATCAACCAGAACGGCGAGCGGACGTTTCATTCTTTCGGCAGCGGTACGGGCACGCGCGATGTTCTCCGCATGTTCGTCCTGCGTACCGTGCGACATGTTGATTCTCACGCCGTTGACGCCCGCCGCCAGCAACGCTTCAATCAGCACAGGCTCGCGCGATGCAGGTCCCAACGTGGCAAGGATTTTAGCTTTTCTCACAATGACACCATTATCTATAAAGCAGAATCCAGAATCCAGGAGCCAGGAGCCAGAAGAAAAGAAAATCAGAATTAAGAATGGTTTCAGCCTTTCATTCTGGCTTCTGGATTCTGACTCCTGGATTCTGCTCTTCTATGCTTTCATTCTCTTCTTCCCGAACATCCAGGCGATGAAGATCGAGACGATGTAAAGGAGGATCATCGGCGCGGCAAAGAGCATCATGTTCGGCACATCGCTGGTCGGCGACAGCACTGCCGCTGCGACCAGAATGATAATTAATGAAATCTTCCATTTGCGTACCAGAAGGCGCGCCGAGACGATGCCGATCCTCGATAAAATGTAAGTTACCGCAGGCATCTGAAAAACGACACCCATCGCCAGCATGACGAGAATGATGAAGTCGAAATAGTCATTTGCCTTGAGCAGCAGACGAAAATCCTGCCCCAGGCCTAAGAGGTATCTGGCCGCTGGCGGAAAAATTATCGCGTATGCGAAAGCTGCGCCAGCGACGAATGCTACGGAGGAAAGGAAGACGAAGGGTATCGCATAACGACGCTCATGCGGGTAAAGTCCGGGCGAGACGAAAGCCCAGATTTGCCAGAGCAGGAACGGCACGGCCAGCGCCAGAGCCGTGTAGATGGAGACCTTCACGTAAAGCGAGAAAGGCTCCATCGCAGTCGTCACGATCAGCTTGTCCTCAATTCCGGGCAGTGCCTTTGGCTTGGCCTGAAAATCCAGCGGCAGCAGCACTCCTTTCGGAATGACAGTGCTGCCCGCAAAAAGCGCCTCGTCAGTGTAAAGCCTGAGATTGCCCTGAGCGTCCTTGTGAACCTTCGCCGTCACGGATGTCCCCGGCGGAATCACGCTCGCGCCCAGCTTGGTCGTGTTCTCAAA
>JACCVS010000750.1 GCA_013698055.1 Acidobacteriota bacterium | reverse complement strand
GAACTGTCCAGAAGAGAACGGACGCTACCTTTTCATCTCTGGGAGATGAAATCTAAAGCCGTAGGGCATTAGCTCTTTTAATATTAGTCCAGGAAGTTTTCCAGGATGTGCCTGCCCTGTGGGTGTTTCGTGTCGAACAGTTCCGGGTGAAACTGCACGCTGAACAAGGGGCGCGAGGTGTGCTGCATCGCTTGAATCCGGCAGGTTTCGTTTGACGCGGTCAGTTCAAAGCCTGCGGGCAAATCTTTCACTTCGTCGCAGTGCGAGTGCCAGACCGAAAGCGTGCGAGGCAATCCTTCAAAAACCCCTTCGCCATCAGCTTCGACATCGAAGAACCCGCGCTCGCGCAAAGCACCTTCGTAACCTTCGCCCGGCGTGAGACGCTTCATCAATCCGACTGTCGAGCCATAAGCCAGAGCAATTTGTTGATGCCCACCGCAGATGCCTAAGATCGGCTGCTCTGCCTCGCGGATAACTTCAAAAACGCCCGCCAGCGATTCTTTTGTGTAATCAGTCCACGGGTGGCTCTGACCGCTCAGGATGATGTGCGAAGGCGAGACTTCCTCGACGCGGCGAAGCGAAACTTCCTTGAAGTGCTCGACAACGATAGGCGTCTCAGGCCTCAACGCTTCAAGCGTCGCCTTGATTTCGCGTGGGCTGACGCCTTGCCCGTCAACCGTATTATCAACGAGGTAAATCATAAGAGAAGTGGTCAGTGGTCAGTTTTCAGTAGCCTGTTATTGTAAAGCAATGGCCGCCAGTTTTCATGTCAACGAAAGACTGGCGGCCACTTATCTGTTTTAACTGACCACTGATTACTGACCATCGCTCCCAATACTGTGCAAATCGCCGTTGAATGCGCCGAGGTAGATGCGACCTTCGGAGATTGCGGGGGTAGAGTTGATGTTCTCGCCAATTTGCAAATCGGAAATCAGCTTGCCGTCTTCAGCGCGCAGCATATAGACCCAGCCGGATTTGTCGCCGAAGACGACGCGCCCGTCAACAACAGGCGATGTTCCCCAGATGGGGCCGCGCGTTTGATAACTCCAGACGACTTTCCCTTGATCCGCTGTCAGGCAGTACAAACGCCTGTCGCTCGAACCGATATAGATTTTCCCATCCAGGATAATCGGACTAGCCCAGATGCCGCCGCCAGTCTTGAACGTCCAGACACGCGCACCCGTTTCCTGCCTGTATGCGCTGACATTGCCGTCTTCCGCCGCCGTGAAAACCAGACCGTTTGCTACCGCAGGTGTGGAATCCGAATCCGCGCCAATGCGCGCTTTCCAGATTACGCTCCCATCTTTCAAGTTCAGGCTGAATAGATCGCCACCCTCAGTGCCGATGTAAACGCGCCCGTCATGCACGGTGCCGCTGCCTTCCATCGAGCCGAGGCGCTGACTCTTATAAATGAGCGAGCCGTCTTCCAAATTGAGACTGTAAAAGAATCCATCTTCGCAGCCGAAGTAGAGTTTGCCGTTAATTGCCGCGACCGAGCCGTCAATCTCAAAACCGGCTTTGTATTTCCAGATGACCGAGCCGTCTTTTGCGCTCAGGCAATAAAGATAATGGTCGAGGCCGCTGGCGAGAATGCGGTCGCCGACAATCGTGGGCGTCGCCTTCATGCTATCTAATCCCTGAAACTTCCAGATGAGCGAGCCGTCTTTTGTGCTCAGGCAATAGACGTTGCCATCAGCCGAGCCGAAGTAGACGCGATCACCGCTGACAGAAGCCTGTCCCGGCCAGCTCGTTCCGCCCCAGGGGTCTTTGTGCAGTCGCCCGCTGATGGATTTCGTCTTAAACTTCCAGACGACTTCGAGCGGGGCATCCGCCCAAGGGCCTGAGCCGTAAAAGGTGCGCGACGGATTGCCGAGCCACGTCGAAACGATAGGGCGCACACGAACCGCCTCAGCCGGACGAACATCGCTCTCCGTGGTCTTCGTCTCCGCCTGCCCGCCGCAACCGCTAAGAAACAGCAATGAGGCGCAGAGACACGCCAGAAACGCACCTGAAACAACGTTTTTGAGTTTGAAATTATTCATGGGGCAAATAATCAGGGGTCAGAAGTCAGGAGACAGGAGACAGAAGAAAAGAAAATCTGTGAATGAGATTCTGAGCCGTTTCATTCTGACTTCTGGCTTCTGACTCCTGTATGCTGCTGTTCGTTAATCCATTCTCCACTGTAAACTACATCGGCTCGTCCCGTCATGACGACTTCGCCGTCTTCCCGCCACAAAACTTCGATGATCCCGCCTTCGGTGTGAACGTTGACCTGCCGTTCGGCTTTGTCGTTGATAATGCTCGCTACCACCGCCGCGCACGAGCAAGTGCCGGACGATTTGGTTTCGCCGACGCCGCGTTCCCAGAGACG
>JACCVS010000720.1 GCA_013698055.1 Acidobacteriota bacterium | reverse complement strand
CCAGACGAGAATCAGTGAAACGATAGAAGCCATAGATAAGACCTTTGATAACTAAAAAAAGATTTCCAAGTACGCCGGTTTCGAGAAGGAGGATGCTCGCGCATCTTGCTGGCCGCGCTTCACTCAGACGCAGGGTAAAATCAACTCGTTGTCTGACAGGAAGGACTCGGCGTGTAAAGAGCCAGCACGGATGGAGTTTAGCAAACAAGGCCACGACATGGATAAGACGCCGTGACCTTCGTTTTAAGTTTTCGTTTTGTCTTGCCTCGACACGCGAGGCGATTTGTTAGCCTTATCAACCTTCGATGACATCCATCACGCTATTGGCTTTGCGCTCGTAGGCCAGAATCGCGGCGTAGTTTTTACGCTCAATTTGGCCGAGCGATTTCTCGTTAAACTTCGGATCGGGCTTGTACCAGTCGAAGCTTTCAAAATATTTCTGGACGGTTTTATCTTTGAAGACTTTGCCGTGACGCGCGTAGATTTCGTTGCGGAGCTTGCGCGCGTCTTCGATGAACAACCCTTCGAGAATTCGCCTTGAGACGGCTTTCGTGCTCAACTCTTCGCGCATCCTCTTTTCAACCAGGACAATGGTTTCGACGTTCTGCTTCTCAACTGGCGAAAGTTCGGAAGGCTGCTGGCCTTCCTCGATTGCTGTGTACCAGGGTTGGAAATTGAAATGCTGCTGAAGCCAGATCGCGTTGAAGGCGCGACCGTGCAGGGCGTAGAATTCATTACGCATCAGCCGCAGCTCGTGCAGGCTCACTCCTTTCAGCATCTCTTCCGTCAACGCAGTGTTCTGGAAAAGTTCCATGTCGCCGGGCGAAACGGCGACGTTGCGCTGTTTCTTCTGCGCTGTGATGATCGTTTGTAAATTCTTCTGCTCAGTGATCGTGAGCTTTTTCGGATCGTACTGTGGATTTGCCTCGTACCAGTAACGCTCCTCGAAATACTGTTGCAGCCAGATTTCATCGTCAAACCGCTTGCCGTGAATCGCTTCGATTTCCGCGCGCAAGACGCGCCATTCCGCGCCCGTGTGTTCGCCAAGCTGCTTGGCCGTGAAGAGACGGTTTTGATAGAAGCGCAAATCGCCCGGCTGAATTGATTCGTGCTGCGCTGCTTCGGCCTCCCGGATCACGTCCAGATTCCGCCGCTCCAAGTCGTTGAGCATCGAGTTCTGAAACGCCGGATTCGGCTTGTACCACGCGCGCTCTTTCAAATAGCTCTGGATGTAGGAGTCTTTGAATATTCGGCCATGACGACCGAAGACCAAGCCGCGCATGAATTTCAGATCGTCAAGATTCAAATCTTTGAGTTGCTTAAGCGCGACGCTGCTTTTGGCAAAATCGAACTTTTCCCACGGAGCTAAATTATCCTGCGCTTGAACTGTAGACAAAGACGAGCAAACGATGAGCAGGATTGCCGAAAGGAGGGAACTGCGAAGAAACGCGCGAGACAAATACCGCATTGGAACTATCCTTAGCTGTCGGAGTGACGAGAATGGGGAGACGCCTGTTAAGACTTGGCTTCCCGTCCGCCCAGTTGACGACTAGCAAGGTTGATTTTGCAGTAAGCAGGAGTTCCCATCGCGGAATTAACTGCCCGACGCATCCTCTTCGATAATCTCGTAGCTTGAGATGATTTCGACAGTTGGGCGGAGTGTCGCGGCGACGCTGCAATATTTTGTTTCGGAAAGCTCAATGGCCTGCGCGAGTGCTTTCTCCGAAACGTTGCGCCCGCGCACGATGTGGCGCACTTCCATTCGGGTAAAGCTGCGTGGGTGCTCACCTCTCCGTTCGCCCCGAACCTCTACGCGGTAGTCCGTCACTTGTTCACGCTTCTTCTTGAGAATGGAGATGACATCTACCGCCGTGCAGCTACCCAATGCGATCAGCAGCAATTCAACAGGTGAAGCCGCACTCGCACGCTCGTGATTCGTATCGAGCGCCTGCGCGTGCCCGCTCGGGCTGACGCCGACAAAAAGGTCTTCCCCGGCGAAATAGATAGTGGCTTTCGCGTCTTTCATATCCATAAAGCATTACTCCTCCCGTATTGATGGAAGCATAGCATAACCAGACGACCCTGATAGATTGGAAGAAAGTGAGGAGCAATCTTCTTCGTTTTACAGCCGGATAGGTAGAGGTGCGCCACTCGTCACCGCGACCATACAGAGATTCACAATAATTGCACAACAAATTGGCACGGCAACCCGCTGGTCTTTATCTGAATCAGACTAGGCGAGTTGGTTCCCCGTGCGAGGGCATGGTAAGATGCCAGCATTCGCTCTTCGCACGCTTTAATTTTATCATCTGCCTGTTAGCAGATAGAGAATGTGCGAAGGTCAGCTCTTGTTGGAAAAGTAAGTTTCACGCCTCTCCTCTTTACTGTTCCCGTACTTCGGATTAATTCCCCCTTTCCCCTTTGTAACAGCAGTCGGAAGCGAGGTCTAGGAAAAGGCCCGTGCCGATTGCGATGTTTGGAAAAACTAAGCAATAAACACTTGAAAGTGGAGGGATAGGTAATGAATCGAGTTAGAAGAATTTTTAATGTGGCGCTGGTGCTCGCGCTCGTCGGTCTTGGAATGACGGCGCAGGCACAGGTAACCATGAATCAAACGAATAACCGGCAGGTGCGGCAAATAATTCGTCGTATAGAGAATCGCACAGACGTTTTCCGTGCCAGTCTGGACGCTTCGCTTGACCGAAGCCGCATTAACAGCACGAACGCAGAGGACGACATCAACGCATTCGTGAGAGACTTTGAAACCGCAACGGATCAGTTGCGTGATCGTTTTAACAACCGTCAGGATGCGTCGGCAGAGGTGCAGAACGTGCTTAATCAGGCGGCGCTGATAGATCGCTTCATGCGACGCAGTCGTCTTGGCGCGCGTCCCGAAAGCGATTGGGCGAATCTGCGTGTGGACTTAAATTCACTGGCACGCATCTACGGCGTTTCGTGGAGTTGGAACAATAGAAATTATCCGACCAGCAACAATCCAAACAATAACTATCCGTCGAATAATTATCCGTCGGGCAATAACGCCTCGAATCGTCTGACGGGAACTTATCGTCTGGACGCGACGCGCAGCGACGACGCGCGTGCCATCGCGGATCGGGCGACGCGCACTCTTCCTCTTAGAGATCGTCAAAGGACGCTTGATTCGCTGACGGCTCGTCTGGAATCACCGACCGCCCTCTCCATAGATCGTCGCGGACGCAGCGTTACTATCGCCTCATCACGCGCTCCGCAGTTCACTTTTGAGGCTAACGGCGTTGATGTAACAGAGACCAACTCAAATGGGCGCAGAGTTCGCGTGCGCTCCGAATTGAATGGCGATCAATTGGTCGTCACTTCTGCCGGAGACACGAGTAATGACTTTAGCGTGACGTTCGATCCGATTGACAATGGTCGACGTTTGCGCGTCACACGACGGATCACAGACATCGGTCTGGGCGCGCCGATAACGGTTATTAGCCTCTATGACAAGACTTCGGACATCGCGCAGTTAGACATTAACAACGGCGGCCCCGGTTACTCCAACACCGGGACGGTCGGCACGAGTGGGGACTTCGTCATCCCGGACGGCACACAAATCGTTGCCGTGCTCAACAACAATCTGACGACGCAGGATACGCGTGAGAATGATCGCTTCACGATGACGGTGCGTGAGCCGTCGCAGTACCAGGGAGCAACCATTAACGGTTATGTCACGGGCATCAATCGTTCGGGTCGTATTTCAGGGCGCTCCGAGATGATTCTCAATTTTGAGAGCATCCAACTGCGCGATGGCGCAACCCGAAGGTTCGCCGGAATCACCGAATCGGTACGGATGGCCAACGGCGACACCATTCGCGTGGATAATGAAGGATCTGTCAGGGATAACAATCGAACAACCACAACAGCACAACGCGCAGGAATTGGCGGGGCTGTCGGTGCGATCATTGGCGCGATTGCGGGTGGCGGTAAGGGTGCGGCCATCGGCGCGATCATCGGCGCGGGTACGGGCGCAGGCTCTGTCTACGTTCAAGGCAAAGACGACCTTGAGCTGATGAGCGGCACGGAAGTGACAGTACGCGCCTCCGGCCCCAGATAGAAACTTTCAGAGTCTTTTGCTTAAAGAAGAAATGATGCCGGAGAGGGCAGCCTGCAAGCGGGCTGCCCTCTCCGGTTTTTTATCTTTTCCTCTCAGGTGAATCTTACTGTCTTTGACTCCTGATTCCTACTTTTTATGCAGCTGCTTGTTGTAAGAAAATTGTGTCGTAATGAGCGCGCAGCTTAAAGCCTGCTTGAAGGTAGAAGGATGAGGCTCTCTCATTCTGCTCGTTGACCAAAAGCGAGACGGTCTTCGTGCGTGCGAGAAGGTTTCTGGTCAGTTGCGAAAGACAACGACGCCCGATGCCGCACCCGCGATCCTCAGGAGCTATATAGATGCCTTCCATGTAAATCACTTCCGGCGTGTCCGACATGATGTCGGCTTTGAAGATCAGGCGGCCATTCTCAATCAGCACCCACACTCTGCCTTGCTCGATGCGACGCGCGCAGCGAAGGCGAAAGCCGCTGGGGTCTTTCTCCATCGGATTGATGCCGCTCTCCTCGAAAGCCATCGCAGCCTGCACGGGCAGCAGCATTTCGAGATCGCGAAGCGTCGCGCGGCGCAGACCCTGCACTGGCTCTTTCACTTCGACAGGAAAGCTTTGCTCAAACAATAACTCGCGACACATCAGTCGAGGCGCTTGTCCGCCTGCGCTGTAGAGATTCCAGAAATTTTCGACCTTCTCCATTTCGCCAAGCAGCATGTGCGTGCGTGATGACTTTTGAGCGAGGCTGGCAAAGGCGACCAGAGCTTCATCCGAGCGAATCTCAAACAAAGTGGCATGACCGATGAGGGCAACACCTTCAAGGAGACCTTCGCTGTTGCGGTAGCCGTAGAATGAGCCGCGATTCAGAGGGCTGACAACACCGTTGTCGAGGATGAAACCGGCAAGGTAAACGGTGTGAAGCGGGCGCTGTGATAAGAAGGTCAGAATTTCCGCCTTCTGAGCGTCGGCGAGCGATTCTACTCCGGGGGATTTGATTGGGACGCGCTGGGTTAAGTGGCTGCTGCGCGGCGATGCTGTGATTACAGATTGCATGTTCATGACACGAGTCCTGCGGTAGTTAATGAAGCCCTGAATCCTGGTATTACTCACTTGAGTTGAGTGTGTGCGAATGCGTGCCCGCCGATTTAAGCCGGGTTGTCGGGCACGCACCCCCTTCATTATCTACTTTTGGTCGTTGCATAAACAGCATTAGAGTAAGCCGAGGTGGCGCCACTGTGATAGGCGCAGACGCGGTAGTAATACTTCTTACCTGCGCTCAGTCCCGTGCTGGAGAAATTTTTAACGTTAGGCCCGGTTGCGGCGATTTGCGAGTAGGTTTTGCCGTCAAGTGAACGCTCAATTTTGAAGCCGTCTTCGTTGTTGGACGTGTCGGTCCAGACGAGATTGATCTGAGTGGTGGAGATAGCCGTCGCCGCCAGTCCGGTAGGTGCTTTCGGGGCCAGGTCCGCCACTATATTCATTGTGCCGCCGTTGGTGTCACCATA
Organism: Acidobacteriota bacterium; assembly: GCA_013698055.1. Taxonomy (GTDB): domain Bacteria; phylum Acidobacteriota; class Blastocatellia; order Pyrinomonadales; family Pyrinomonadaceae; genus QHXM01. The sequence goes on along the minus strand of JACCVS010000720.1, from coordinate 1,608 downwards.
AATCAGCGCGTTATTGGCCTGGACGAAGACATCGCCGAGCAACACACCATCACCTAAAAGGACGCCATCACCTAAAAGGACGCCGTCGCCTAACATCACGCCATCGCCCAGCAGGACGCCATCACCCAGCAGGACTCCGTGGCTCTTGAAAACTGTTCCTTCTTTTAATGTAATGCCCAGCGTTGAAGAGTCTGTGTCGCTACTGGTCAGGATGCTGTCGCCTAGAAGCACGCCATCGCCAAGCAGGACGCCATCGCCTAGTAGCACGCCATTGTTCTCAACTGTCCCGTCGCCGAGCAGCACGCCGAGGCCGTAGATTTTTTGGTATTTAGTAATCAGGTTCGTCCCCGTGCCGAAGGTGTGATCCAGAATGACTCCCTGGCCCCACGAGAACGTGTAGCCGGAGATGGTCGTTTGGGGGGTCGGGGCCGTGCAGGTCGAGCAAAGCAGGGGAGCGCCCGTCGCTGTGCTTGCCGTTAAATCCGTGCGAATCAGCCTGGCCAACCGCATTGCGCCCTCTAGGTTGATCTGCCCCGCACCTTGCTCGAAATTATTGGAGCCCGCGAGCGGCTGCGCCGTGTACATCAGGATCATCTTGACCATGTTCGGCGTCAAGCTCGGGTTGGCCTGCAAGAGCAAGGCTGCTGCGCCAGCAACGACCGGTGTCGCCATCGAAGTCCCGCTTAAATACATCTGCTCTCTTGCGGCTGAGCCACTTACATTGGCGTCAAGAGTCGCGTTGTTGGCGACAAGATAGTTATTAGGAGACTGGGCGCTGATAACACGGTTTCCGGGCGCAACCACGTCCGGCTTAATCAGGTTGTCATAATGCTTGACACCAGATGAGTCCACCGTGTAGCTGCGAGTCGGACCGCGTGAGCTGTAGGTGGTGACCGCGTCATCCGAGCGAGAGTCTGTGCCAAAGCTATTGGAAGCGCCGACAGTAATCACTGAAGGCTCGTTGCCGGGCGAATGAATTTGGCCGTAAACCTTATTGCCGTTGCCGTCTTTTCCTTCGTTGCCAGCCGCCGCCACGACGACGATACCGGCATCGACCAGGCGGCGCACGGACTTGCAAAGCGGATCATTTTTGTAAGAATCAACCGCCGCCGTGCCGAGGCTCATGTTAAGGACGCGAATATTGTGAGCCGCGCGATTGGCCAGCACCCAGTCGAGTGCGCCCATCAAGCCGGAGACGGAGCCTTTGCCCTGCGAGTTGAGAACGCGAAGATTGATAATCTTCGCGTTGGGGGCCACGCCCATGTATGCGCCCTGCGATACGTTTTCATTGCCTGCGAGAATCTCTGCTACGTGACTGCCGTGGCCGTAAGGGTCATCCGTCCGGCTCTCGCCCGTGAAGTCAACACTTGCTGCAATGCGTGAACCAGAAGAGCCGTCAAAGGAAGTGTGATTGGAATAAATGCCGGAGTCCATGACGGCGATGCCGATGCCTGTGCCGTTGTACGGCGTGGTGCTGCCCATCGCGCGAGCCGCGTCCGCGCCCGTGGTGAGCGAGACGTGGCCGAGTAATTTGACTTCTCTGTCCAAAGCGACGTAACTGACTTCTGGGTTATTGGCTAAGGCTTCGACTGCCGAAGGGGGAAGGCT
>JACCVS010000719.1 GCA_013698055.1 Acidobacteriota bacterium | reverse complement strand
ATCGTCGAGTTGATCATCGTCGTCGCTATGATTGGCGTCGTGACAGCCTTCGCGGTCATGCAGATTGGCGCAGCGCAACGGGCGATGCGGGTGACTAACTCGGCTCGTGAATTGGCTGGCTGGCTCGAAAAGACTCGCATTGATTCGGTTCGTCGCCATGCGATGACGAGCGGAGAGATGGCAAACGTCAAAATCGCCACATCCAGTTCCTACATCGTGACGATTGACCAGAACGGCGACGGCACTCTCGACCCGCCGCGCACCATCACCATCCCCGCAGTGAATAATGCTTCATTCGCTGGCATCACTATTCCGACAACCATCTACTACAACTGGCGTGGCCGCACGGTTGATAGCTCAGGCAATCTCGTCAACCATTCCTTCAGCCTTCGGGATGGGAGCGGCAACATCAATCCCATCAATCTGACGAGCATCGGTGATACGTCGCTCGGCAGCAACGTCAACACCACCGCCGTCAGCGTCAGTGGTGGAAACGCTAACGCCAATATCAAGGCGAAGACATACGGGCCCTAAAGCAGGGGCATTAAGATTTGGTGCGGAGATTTAAGAAAATGGACTGGCAGAAGAAAGCAAGCACAGCTTGCGCTGAACAAAAAAGCGTCGAAGCGGAACGCGGTTTTACGCTCATCGAAACTACAATCGCACTGCTCATCATGATGATCGTCATGCTTGCCGCAGCTTCGCTCTTCGCATTTTCGGTTTATAACAACTCCAGCGGAGCAGACCGCATGCAGACACTGGCCATCGCACAACAAACGATGGAGACTCTGCGCAGCGCGAAGTTCTCCAACAAGGTGACAGACGCCGCGCTCAATGCCGGGACGATCACACAGTCTGTTAGGCGCGGCCATCCCACCAGTTCACTCGCGCGTCCCTATACCATCGTCTCCACTATCGTTGATACCACTCCAACTATGAAGACTATCACTATCACTGTCACCCCAACGGGCGCTGGCCCGACGTGGGCGACCGGCGCGGCAGCCAGCGTCACCATCGTCACGCAGCGCGCCAAAACGGATCAGTCATGAGGAATGTTGTGAACCTGCCAAACAAGATGAAAGCGCCGCAGCGTGCGAGACCGGCAAAGCTCAGGAACGCGGAAGGTTTCTCGATTATCGAGCTTCTTATCGCGATGACCATCGTCCTCGTGATGATGGTCGGGGCGAGCCAGCTGCTGATGCAATCGCTCGGCACGCGTACACGCGAGAACCAGAAATCGGACGCACTGTCCGACGCTCAGCGCGCTCTCAATATCATGTCACGCGAGATTGGCAATTCAGGCTTCGGCCTCGACTACAACGGCCTCGTCGCGGCTGATTCCCACCCGACGGTAGCGAGCGATCCCATCAAGGCGCAGATACGTTTTCGCGCCAACATCAATAACAGCGATGCCTCCACCGCCCAGACTGACGAAGACGTAACCTTCGTTTTTCAGAGCGCTCCGATCAATGCCCTCGTCCGCTATGACAGGAGTACGAACACACGAACCGTGCTCGCCAGCCCGATTAATGATATGCAGATCACATACTTTGATGAGGCGGGGGCGCAATCAACGTTGGCGACCCCGGCTGTGGTCGCCGCCGCCGAGCGAATCAGAATCACGGTTCAGATTAATCTACAGGAAACAGTGGGACAATCCCTCACACCGGTTTATCTGACATCCGACATCGCGCTTCGTAATGCCCCGAAAGTTGTGCGCCGCTACTAAAGACGCACGCCACTGCTACCCCGAAAGGATTTCTCACGATGTGCAAGGTACAGAAGTTGAATCATCCATGCCCGCGCCGCCGAAATGAGCGCGGAGCGGCTCTTATCTCCGTGCTGCTCATCTCAACCTTGTTGATGACAGCGGGCGGAGTGCTGCTCCTGACGACCTCGATGTCCGCGACCGCTCCGCTGGATGCGACCGCCGAGATGCAGGCTTACTACGCGGCGGAAGCGGGACTTCAACGCACGCTCAACGTGATGCGCACCAATGATATTCCGGCTGGAACAATGCCTGCCGGGAAGACCGAGTTGACTTTCCGCGATGTCACTTTGAACCCGAAGCTCACTAACTGGATTCCCTTCAATGGTCCTACCCTTGGTGGAGCGCAAACAACGCTCGTCGGAACAAACGCCTTCAGCGTTTCCATCACTGACCCGGACGACCAAAACCCTCTGCAGGCGCTCAGAAAGATTAATACTAACCCTAACTATCAGCCCTCTCGCCTGAAAATCCAGTTGACGGGTTACGGGCCCAAGCGCGCCAAGAAAATTTTAAATATGATCGTGATTCGCGGCGGACTGGCAGGATTTCAGGCCCCGGCAACCATTACGCTGCTTGGGTCTGCCCTGCCTCTCCCTGCGTTGACCTTCAATAC
>JACCVS010000566.1 GCA_013698055.1 Acidobacteriota bacterium | reverse complement strand
CATCCCGAGCGCCGCAATTGCCAGAACCGATCCGCGCTCGCCTTTTCTTTCAGTCTTTCTTTCTTTGACGCTCATTTCTTTCCTCCTCTCCTTCATCAATCACACTCACCTGTGAGCTTTTCTGTTACGGCATAATCGGAGCATTAAGCTTTACCTGCGCCGCTGGCATCTGCGGCGGCTCAGGGAGAGCTTCCAGTGTATCCGGTGAGAGTTGGCTGACAGCTTTTGTCTCCGCCGGACTCGCTGGCTTAACGACAGCAGGCTTCGTCTCGATGGGTTGCGGAATGGCGGCAGGTTTGTTCTCGGATGTGCCCGTCGAGAAACCGCTTTGTCCCGTGATGCCTTCGCCCTTCGACTCAACGCCAAGCGGCGAGCCGTTTTTGAGTCCATCAACACCGCGCGTTCGCGGCAGATCATCAGGATTGACGGGCTTGACGAGCTGTGCCGTCACAAAGAACATCAATTCCGTTTCCTGCTTTTGGAAGGATTTCGATTTGAAGAGCGCGCCGAGAATGGGAATGTCGCCAAGGATAGGAATCTTCGACAGCGAGCGCGTCTCGCTGTTATCGAGCAATCCGGCAAGCGCGAAGCTCTGGCCGTCTCTCAGTTCAATCCCGGTCTTGGCGCGGCGCGTTCTCAGTCCTGGAATCAGGAAGCCGTCGAACTTTACTCCGGTCGAGAAATCTATCGTTGAGACTTCAGGCTCAAGCACGAGCCGGATGTGATTCTCATCAATGATCGTCGGCTTGAAGTTCAATTTCACGCCGTAGGATTTGAAAACAATGCTGACGCTGCTTCTCTCGCCGCCGCTCTGGACAACAGGGACGGGATATTCTCCGCCCGCGAGAAAGCTCGCCTCTTCGCCGTCCATCGCAATCAGGTTCGGCTCGGCCAGCGACCGCAACGCGCCTTCTGTTTTGAGCGCGTGGATCAGTGCCTGAGTGTTGATCGCGCTATTGAACAAGAAAAGATTGGCTCCTGAGAACAGGAATTTCATCGCGCCGCCTGCAACGTCGCTCAAGCTGGCCGGACCAGCCGGACTGGAAAATGCTGAAGTGCCGCCGTTGGCTGTAGCTAAACTTGCGCCAAGCTCACGCAGCTTCGTGCGACTGACTTCAGCCACGCGCACCTGCAATTGCACCTGCATGGCATTCTTCACAGGAGAGACCAGCATGTTGACCGTCTTGAAGCCCGCAGCCTCGATCACGCTTTGCACCTGCGTCACAGTCTTCGGGTCGGTCACGCTGCCCGAGATCACCACAGAGCCGTTGGCCTGACTGAGGCGAATATCATCTTTCGGAAAGAGCGCCCGAATCTGCGAATCAATCAAAGAGAGGTTGGCACGGACGAAAACATCGAAGACGATAAACTTGCCGCCCGACTGTTCCCAGGCGATGAAGTTGACTTGTCCGAAAGCCTTGCCATTGACGAGTACCTGATCGGGCGCGACGAGCACGGCTTCGGCAATCTCAGAGTTTGAGACTGAGAAGCGTCCGATGGGCTTATCAAAATTGACGACGCGTGATTGACCGACGAGCACGTTGACGGCGACACTCTCTTTGCTGCGCTCGAAGGACGCGCTGTAGGAGGTCTCCTGCGCGTTGACAGTGAGCGCGATGGCGCTTGTGATCATCGCCGCGCAAAGAAGGGTAACGAGGCGTTTGATTGAATTTCGGGTCTGCATGATGCGATTGCTCCTATGCTGGCGAAGGACATGTTTTCAGTTTTCAATTTTCAGTCGTTGCTTTTGCCCGAACTGAAAACCGGCAACTGAAAACTGTCAGGTTATGGAAAATCTACGCTGCTTTTCTTGCCGCCCTGAATCATCTCGATTGTGTTGCGCGGGGGTGGCGGCTGAGCGGGCGCGCTGATGATTGGCGCGGGCGCGGGCATGGGATCAGCCATGACGCGGCTGCGGCGCGGCGCGGGCGCTGTAGATTTAATTTCTGGCTGCTCGCTCTTGAGCGAACCGGGGTCTGGAATGGGAGTGGCTCGGTCGCCCGACAGCAGGCTGCGCTTGTTGA
>JACCVS010000425.1 GCA_013698055.1 Acidobacteriota bacterium | reverse complement strand
GTCAAGAATCCTGTCGCCGGTGATTGGGTGTTGGAGGTTCGCGGCGCACGCGGCGTGACCAGCAACGGCGTCAGCACGCCGCTCGTTCCGGCCTCCGGCGCAGGCTTGCCCGGCAAGGTGGTCGGCACGATCACCAGGAAAGACATCTCGATTGCGCCAGCGATCACGGATATTCAGGGACATGCGACACAATCGGAAATCGAACTCGCAGTTCTCAATCGTCGCATGGACACGCTCAGCGACAATTCTTTCCAGCCGGACGCCAGCGTCACGCGCGAAGATTTCGCCCGCACGCTTTCCCTTAACGTGCCGCTTCGCCAGACGCTCGGCAAGGCTTCGAAGTTCACTGACCTGACAGCTGATTTCGCGCCGCTGGCCGAAGCCATTACTTCCAAAGCCTCTACATTACGCGACTTCTACACGGCGGAAAGCTCGTCTGCTCCCGGAGGCTTGATGAGCGCCGTTGGTTCCAATTTCAACCCGACCGGCACAGTTAGCCGTCTTGATCTGGCAATCGCCTTCGTCCGCGCTCTCGGCCTCGATGCGGAAGCCAAAGCGAAAGCGGGCACTCCGGTCACAGACCCGACCAGCGGCCAGCCCGTGATAGAGAACTCTCAGATTCCGAATGAGCTTCGCGGCTACGTGCAGATCGCGATTGATAAAGGAGTTCTGGATGTCTATCAGGCATCGGTCGAGCAAACGCCAAACGGGTTTGTCGCCAAACCCGGCCCGCGCGTTGAGCCGAACAGAATTGTGAAGCGGGCGGAATTTCTTAACCCCGCGTCACGGGTACTCAACCTGATGTTCGGTGAGTAAGCGCCATCGGTGTGGTGCTCGATGATTCGGGCAACTCGGACGCTAGCGAGCATGTGGCGGCGAGGGTCAAAGGCAACACGAAATATATCCTTCGCGTTAAGGGCTTCGCCAATGGGCCGTCTGAGTTCAGAATCGTCAGCGATCAGTATGTGCCGGAAGGCTCGCCCAATGCTAACGTGCCGGGGACGGTTACTCACGGAGCGGAAGCGGGAAGCGGCAGCGGCGGCACAACGCCGACAGGAATTATCAAGATGGCCATGCGATTTACGGTCAACCCGCTGACGAGAACAGTGACTGCTAAGATTATCCAGTAGCACTGTCTCTCTCTTGCCCAAGGGTCTCTCGTCAAAAGATTCGACGAGAGACCCTTTTTTTATCAACTCGTCCTTAACGTGACTGCTATTAATTTGAGCTTTATCCACAAGTTCGATTCTGCTAGAGTGCCGCCGTAATCATCAATCCCCCTCGCGCCTTATCTCTTTGACCTAACAAACCGGCCAACGTGGATGCCACGCGCCAACAATTGATGGAGAAACGAGCGAAAATGGCGGAGCAGAACAAGAAAATGAAAGTGTTGCTGGTTTACCCGGAATTCCCCAACACGTACTGGAGCTTCAAGCACGCGCTGCCTTTCGCCGGGAAACGCTCTGCTTACCCGCCGCTCGGCCTGCTCACGCTTTCATCCATGCTCCCGGCTAATTGGGAAAAGCGACTCGTTGATTTGAACGTCCGCAAGCTGCGTGACTCCGATCTCGAATGGGCCGACATGGTCTTTGCCAGCGCGATGATCGTGCAGCAGGACTCCTTGCGCGAAGTGATTGATCGCTGCAAGACTCGCGGCGTCCGCATCGCCGTCGGCGGGCCGTTTGTCTCGACGGGCATGGAGCATGTGGATGATGCGGACTTTCTCTTTCCCGGCGAAGCCGAGATGACCGTGCCGGAGTTTGTGCGCGATCTTGAGATGGGCATTCCACAGCACGTCTATCAAAATGACGAGAAGCCTGATTTGACCAAATCGCCGATTCCCGATTTCAGTCTGGTGCAGATGAGCCGTTACTCTTCGATGGCGATTCAGTATTCGCGCGGTTGTCCGTTCAACTGCGAGTTCTGCGACATCATCGAGATTTACGGGCGCGTGCCGCGCACGAAGACCAATGAACAGATGATTGCGGAACTGGACGCGCTCTACAAGACGGGCTGGCGCGGGCCGCTGTTTATCGTGGACGATAATTTCATCGGCAACAAGAAGAGCGTGCGGCTATTGATGCCTGATTTGTGCGAGTGGATGGAGCGGCACGATCAGCCGTTTCGATTGTTCACGGAAGCCTCCATCAATCTCGCGGACGATGACGAGCTTTTGGCAATGATGAAGCGGGCAAACTTCCGCCGCGTCTTTCTCGGCATTGAGACGCCTGTCGAAGAGAGTCTTAAGGAAACGCAAAAGGGGCAGAACACGAAGCGCAACCTGATCGAGTCGGTGCATAAGATTCAATCTTACGGGATGGAAGTGATGGCGGGTTTCATCGTCGGCTTTGACTCGGACCCGGCGGACATCTTCCAGCGCCAGATTGATTTCATCCGCGAGAGCGCGATTCCAATGGCGATGGTCGGACTCCTATCCGCCTTGCCGGATACACAGTTGTGGCGCAGGCTTAAAAAAGAGGGGCGACTCCTGAGCGAAGGCGCGGGCACGAACACGGAAGCGTCTTTGAACTTCGTGCCCGTGATGGACAGGCAGACATTGATTGACGGCTACAAGAAGATCATGCAGACCATCTACAGCCCGGAGGAGTATTACGAGCGGGTGCGCGCTTCTCTGAAAAACACTTTCTCTTCGGGCTACTCTCCGGCTAAAGCGTTTAAGAAAG
>JACCVS010000483.1 GCA_013698055.1 Acidobacteriota bacterium | reverse complement strand
TTTTTGGCGAGGTCTTCCTCGGAACCGTAATCGAGGTTGGCCTGTGTGGAGCAGGTGCGCGTCATCATGTCCCACGCTCGCGCGCCACGCGACGCAAGATATGGGCGCATCACTTTGTAGCGAGCTTTCGGAAACCAGCGTTGCTCTTCGAGAGTGCGTAGAGGATCAAAGCCGACGGCGAGAAAAGCCAGACAGTCGCCTTCGGCGATCTCGTGCAGCCGCGCGAGGTAACGCTGGATTTCGCGCTCGACATCTTGAAGATTGCGCTGCGGTGCGCCGGAGAACTCGATTTGCCCGCCCGGTTCAACTGTCAGGCGATTCATCTGACCGGCGTTGACTTCGACGAGCAAATTATCTTCATAGACGAGGTCGTTTGAAGAAGGCGCAAAGCCTTCCAGCACGCGCTGGACTTGCGAGGGACGGATGCGCTCGTAGTCGCGGCGCGTGTCGTAGCCGAACAATTCAAACTCGACGCCGCACATCCAGTCCGTGCGAGGCTTCGCGCCTCGCCGCAAATTTTCGACAAACAGCGGCGCAGAGGATTCTGTCACCGTGTCGGTCAGAAGCGGAAAGACTCTACGCGCCGCCGCAGCGTCAGTTTCTGCGCAAGTCTCTTGCGTTTCAATTGCCTCGTCGTTAATCATGTTTTAGTCAGTTTTCGGATATAGGCAACCTGCTTTTTGCTGGAAACCAAAAACTGATTATCCTTCCCCTGTGGCGATGAAAAGATTGCTGCTGAATTGCTCGCGTTCGTCCAGCCAGGTTCGAGTGCGCGTGTAGCCTGTTGCGCTTGCAAGTTGCGAGAGACCTGTCTGATCGTATTTGTAAGAGTTCTCGGTATGAATGCGCTCGTTCTCGGCGAAGCGGATTTCCATCTCAAGGCGGGGGATTGAGACAGTCTGCGTCTGCTTGCTCACGATGTAAACTTCGACGCGCCCCAACTCTTCGTTATAAAAAACCTGATGACGAAAGGCGCGCAAATTGAAATCGGCTTCAAACTCGCGGTTGATTCGCGTCAGCAGATTGAGATTGAAAGCGGCTGTGACGCCGAGCGCATCATCGTAAGCGTCTTCCAGAATCTTAGCATCTTTGCGCAAGTCAACGCCGAGCAGGAGAGCGTCATCTTTTTTCAACACGCCGCGCAGGGCGTGAAGGAAAGTATGCGCCTCCTCATGGTCAAAGTTACCGATGTTTGAGCCGAGAAAGAGCGCAAGCGTGCGGCCTCTCGGCTGCTCTTGCAGCGCGCGGATGCCGTCATAGTAATCGCTGGCGTAAGCGTTGATTCTTAAATTTGGGTAGGATTGCAAAAGCACACGCGAGCTTTGTTCAAGGGCAGTGGCGGAGATGTCAACGGGGGTGTAGAGAAGTTGCTCCTGGCGCTTGAGCAACGCTTCGATGATAAGGCGCGTCTTTAGGGCGCTGCCGCTGCCCATCTCAAGAAGTGAAACCTTTTCGGCGGAAACCTCACTAACAATTTCGTCCGCGTAGCTGGTGAGAATCTCATTTTCGGCGCGCGTCAGGTAATACTCCGGCAGGAGACAGATGGCCTCGAAGAGTTGCGACCCCAACTCGTCGTAAAAATATTTCGGGAAGAGATGTTTGGGCGAAGCCGACAGCCCCGCGCGCAAGTCCTCCGCAAAGCTCGACTGTAAATCGGCGGGAACAAGATTGTGAATGACGAGCTTGTCGGCATGGGCTTGGTCAGGCGCTTGTTGGGACATGATAGATTCTCAGCAGGTCAGAACCGCCTGCGGTAGCGGTCGGGGAAACAAGGGATGAGGGCGGAGGGATGAGGGATGAAAGAAGAGCCATTGTCTTTACTTCATCCCTCATCCCTCATCCCTCATCCCTTCGCAGACCCGCCTGCTTTCGTCCTTCTGTTATGATAATGACGGTCTATTATTAACACGCGCCGGGAGTCGAGGGGAAACGAAGTTGGCAGGACAGAAGATGGAAGAGATTGCCTTGCAGATGAAAGCCACGCGCGCCGCCACGCTCGCGCTTTTCGATCTGGCGCGCGAGGAGGATTTGCATGTAAGTCCGGGCTTCGGCTTTCGCCCGATTATCTGGCATCTGGCGCACATCGGCGTCTTTGAAGGATATTGGCTGCTGCGAAAATTGAAGAACGAAGAAGCCCTGGATGAGCGATACGAGAGAATCTTCGATCCGATCAATACGCCGCGCGAACAGTCAAAGAATCTTCCGACGCGCCGCGAGATGGAGGATTACTTAACGCGCGTGAGAGAGCGCACACTCCGACATCTGGACGAGGTTCAGTTTGACAAAGCCGACCCGCTTTTGCGCGACGGCTACCTCTTCCGACTTGTGCTTGAGCATGAGCAGCAACATCAGGAGACGCTCGCTTACATCTTTCATCTTCTCAGTCCATCGAAGAAGACGCGCCCGGCCTCACTTGAGACCCTTGACCATCTCAAGCCTCTCGCTTTTACAACAGAGCTTACGCCGCCACGCGAGATGGTGATGGTCGCGGAAGGCACGTTTGTGATGGGAGCAGGAGAGGATGGCTTCGCTTACGACAACGAGCGCCCCGCTCACACCGTCCACGTTCCGGCGTTTAAGATAGACAAATTGCTCACGACCAATGAAGAGTACGCGCATTTCATCAACGAGGGCGGTTAC